>CAIRBY010000288.1 GCA_903876865.1 uncultured Acidobacteriia bacterium | reverse complement strand
GCGCAACATTCCCAATCGCAACGTCCTCACCATGGCGGTGGGCACCTTCGATCATGTGCTGGTACGGACCCACAGCGAGACGCTGGTTCCAGGCGACCGCATTCTACTCTGCTCCGACGGGCTCTACGGCCCCGTCGACGAGTCCGCGATGCTGGCGATCCTCGCCGCCAATCCGGCTCCGGAACCGGCCGTGCAGGCGCTGATCGAGCACGCCAATCTCAACGGCGGTCCCGATAACGTGACCGCGATTCTGCTTCACTACTCGGACCAGGCCAATGACTAAAATCGGCCCCTTTGAAATTATCGATGTCATCCATCGCGGCCCGCAGCAGCTCTTTCGGGCGCGCATGAAAGATGGGCGCGAAGTCGCTCTCAAAGCCGTTCCCGTTGCGGAACTCAATCCCGAAACCCGCGAGCGCTTCACGCGCGAAGCCGAAACCTGCCGCGTGCTCGACCATCCCAACCTGATTCGCGTCTTCGAAATGGGTGAGGCCGATGGCATGCTCTATCAGGCTATGGAGATGCTGGAGGGTGCCGATCTGGGCAAGGTGATGTCCGAAGGCCGCGAACTCACCTGGGATGCGCGGCTCGACATCATGGAGCAGATTTCCGCCGGCCTGCAATACGCCCACGAGCACAAACTCGTGCATCGCGACATCAAGCCCGCCAACCTCTTTCTGGAAAACTCCGGCCGCGTGCGCGTGCTCGATTTCGGCATGGTGCGCACTGCCGAAAGCGAACTCACCAAGGCCGGCTCTTCGCTCGGCACGCTCAACTACATGGCGCCCGAACAGATCCGCGGCGAACGCTGCACGCCGGCCACGGATGTCTTCTCCGCCGGCATCGTCTTCTTCCAGCTGGCCTCGGGCCGCCATCCGTTTTCCGCGCGCGACCGCTCGCTCGGGCAGGTGGTCAGCGCCATCGTGTTTGAGGCGCCGCCGAAGCTCTCCGAGGTTGCTCCCGGTGCTCCCGAAGGTCTCGAATTCCTGCTCGGACGCGCGCTTGAGAAAGACCCGGCCCGCCGCCTGCAAAGCGCCGCGGAACTCAAACAGGCGATCGCCCTCTGCCGCGCCGCCGTGCAATTCGCCGTGCCTGCGCCGCCCGCTGCCCCGGCTTCCGCGCCCACTGCTGCGCCCGCCCCAGCGATACCGGATGGTGAAAAGACCCGCGTGCTGGAGCGCGCAGTGCCGGTGCCCGTGCGTCCGGCCGGGGGCGACGAAAAAACCCAGGTGATGCAGCGCAGCGCACCCGCCGCCGCGCCGCCGCCCGCTCCGAAGCCGCCTGCTCCGAAGCCGCAGTCCCAGTCCCAGTCCGCACCCTCACCCCAGTTGCGCTACTGCCCCGCGTGCACTTCCGCCAATCCGCCGGACGCGGCGCAATGCCAGAAGTGCGGGACGCCATTCTCCAGTTCCGGCGCCGTGCCGGTTGCGAAGCGTCAGAGTTCCGTGCCGCTCTATGCCGCGATCGCTGTCGCCGTCCTTCTGGCGATTGCGCTGGCTGCGGTGTTGTTGTTCAGGAAGTGAAGGTGCTATGCGATACCCGATGCGAGTGATCACCGAGGAGGCGCGAAAATGAAAGCGATCCTGCTCCTGTTGCTTGCCGCCTCTGCGGCGGCGGCCCAACCGGCTGCGCACGCCTATATCGGAGCGGGCGGCTGCGCCTCCTCCAACTGTCACGGCGGCACCACTGCCCTCGCCGCCGCGGAGAGCCGCGTGCTCGGCAACGAGTACGCCACCTGGAGTGTCTCCGATAAGCATGCCCGCGCCGCCAAAGCGTTGGAGGAACCGCACGGCAAGCGCATCGCGCAGATCCTCGGCATCACCGACGCTTCCCACGACAAGCGCTGCGCCCCCTGTCACGTTGCCGGATCGCCCGATAAGACCCGCTCCGATGGCGTTGCCTGCGAAGCCTGCCACGGACCCGCCGAAGCTTGGCTCGGCCCCCACACGCGCCAGAACTCCCACGAGGCCAGTGTCAAGGCGGGCATGATCGATACCAAGAATCTCGACACGCGTGCCAGGACATGCCTTGCCTGCCACCTCGGTGCCCGCGGTCAGGAGGTGGACCACGAACTGATTGCCGCCGGCCATCCCGATCTCGCCTTCGAACTCGACACCTTCACCGCCGCGCAGCCCGCGCACCATCGTCCCGCAGCGGCCAACCTCCGCCAGCGCGCATGGGCCGTGGGCGAAGCCGTCGCTCTCGGTCAGTTCCTGCGCCTCGTGCAATCGCACGGAGACAAGCCCGAGTTTTCCGATCTGGAATGCTACCAGTGCCATCACGATCTGCGCTCGGAAAGCTGGCGCCTGCAGCGGGGCTATGGCGCGCGTAAACCTGGTGCGCCGCAACTCGACGCCGCGCGCATCGAAATCGTCCGGCTGCTCGCCGCCGATGAGCGCGCCGCGTTCGATAGCGGCAATCTCAAAACCATGGAGCGCATCGCCGATCAACTGGCCGCGAAATACCAGCAGCAGGATGTGGACGCGGCGGCCGTGCTGCGCGCCCTTTCGGCGAATATCCAGCGCATTGCCGATGCCGGTGTGCACGCCGCCGAACAGGCGACCATGACTCTGGATGCGCTCGGCACGAAACCCGATGCCACCGCGCCGCTCTACACCTACCTCGAACATCCCTCTCTGTACCGTCCCGCGGAGTTCGTGGGCCTGTTTCAAAAAGCTGCCGCGCAACAATGATGCATCGCCGCTCCATCGCGCTTCTGTTGTCCGTCCTGCCGCTCTGCGCGCAGCGGGCGCAACTCGCGCGCCGGGGCCGGCAGGCCGAGTCCGCGCCCGCCGTTGCCACCGAACCGCTGCGAAAATTGCCGCGCCGCGTCATCGCTCCGGTGGCGCCATCCTCTTCTCCATCGCGTCCGCTGCAAGCGCCGCTGCCGCTATCCGAGGACCGGGTCAGCCCCTTGCTGCGAGGCACGCTCACACCGCTCGCGGTGGAAGCCGGTGCGGTACGCGCGCTTCCTCACGCGGCTGCCGCTCGGCCCGCGGAAATCGCGGTGTTGCCCGCCGTCCGCGCCCAGGCGATTCCCAACCGCTGGAAGATCTTCCCCGCGCCCGCCACCGCTCGCTACGCCGATAAGCGCCTCGACGCCATCTACGCCAACTCGCGCTTCCTCGATCCGTTCAACCGCAACCAGCTCAAAGGCGATTACCCGATTCTCGGCCGCCGCCTCTTCTTCGCCGTCACCGCTGCCAGCGAGACCACCGCCGAACTGCACCGCATTCCCGTTCCCGCCGTGCCCAGCGGCGCCAACCCGGGCGAGGATGCCTTCTTCGGACGCGGCGGCCAGTTCGCCGTCCAGCAGAATTTCCGCTTCAGCTTCGATCTCTTCCGCGGCAGCGCCGGATTTCAGCCCGTGGATTTCGAAATCAAGTTCACCCCCGAATTCAACATCAACCACACCATCGCGCGCGAAAACGGCCTGCTCGCCATCGACGTGCGCCCCGGAACCACCCGCACGGATACGGCGGTGGGCATCCAGGAACTCTACGTGGAGAAGCGCCTCTTCTCCGAAAAGGCCTTCTTCGATTTCACCAGCGTGCGCCTCGGCATCCAGCGCTTCACCAGCGATTTTCGCGGCCTCGTCTTCAGCGATGAGCAGCCCGGCGCGCGCCTCTTCGGCAACTTTCACAACAACGTCTTCCAATACAATCTCGCCTATTTCAACCTGCTGGAGAAAGATGCCAATAGCGGGCTGAATCACTGGCAATCGCGCCGGCAACAGGTCTCCGCGGCCAATCTCTACTGGTCGGATTTCCTCACCCGCGGCTACACCCTGAACTTCAGCCTGCTCTACAATCACGATCAGCCCTCGTTCCTGATCGATAAGAACGGCTTCCTGATCCGCCCGGCTGCCGTGGGCACGCCGCTGCCGCACAAGGTCCGCGCCGCCTATGCCGGCGTGAGCGGCGATGGCCACATCCGGCGCCTCAATATCTCGCACTCGTTTTACGAAGCCTTCGGCCGCGACGATTTCAATCCCATTCCCGCGCGCAAGAATGCGCAACACATCAACGCGCAACTCGCCACGCTCGAACTCGGCTATGAGAAGAATTGGATGGAGTTCAAAGCCAGCGCCTTCTATTCGTCCGGTGACCGCAAGCTCAATGACGGCCAGGCCAACGGCTTCGACGCCATCGTCCCCAACCAGCAGTTCGCCGGCGGCGGCTTCACCGGCAACCCCGCGCTGGCGGATCGCGGCCTGCTCAACAACTCTTTCGAAGCCGGCGGCATCAACTTTCTCAATCGCGAACCCATCCCGCTCACCGGCACCGGGTTGCTGCTGTTCGGCCCCAATAGCCTCATCCCCAATCTGCGCGCAGGCCAATTCGAAGGGCAGGCGAACTTCATCAACCCCGGCATCCTGCTGCTCAACGCCGGCTTCCATGCCAAAATCAAACCCAAATTGCGCGGCACGCTCAATCTGAATTGGGCCAAATTCAACCGGACGGAAGTGCTGGAGGCAATTCTGTTTCAGAGTCACATCCACCACGCCATCGGCCTCGATTCCGGCGCGGGGATTCAATACCGCCCGCTGCTCAATGACAATCTCGTGGTCACATCCGGAGTCGGCGCGCTCGCGCCCGGGCGCGGCTTCAAAGATCTCTACACCGGCCGCACGCTCTTCTCCGCTTTCGTCAACGTAAGGATGGTCTTCTGATGCGCCTGCTCTTCCTGTTGCTGGCCGGCGCGCCCCTCTTTGCGCAGTGCGATTCCGCAAAGTGCCACGTGGGCATCGAGCCGATGCACGCCTCGCCCGCGGTGCAACTGGCCTGCGTCGAGTGCCACGGCGGCAACGCCAACACCACCGATAAGGCTGCCGCGCACGTGGCGCCCCGCAATCGCGCGTTGTGGCGCACCTCCGCCAATCCGCCGCGCTCGTATGCCGCGCTCAACCAGGAATCGCCGGAGTTCGTGCGCTTCCTCAATCCCGGCGACCTGCGCGTGGCGGACCAGACCTGCGGCAATCGCAACTGCCACGCAGCCATCGTCACCAAAGTCCGTAGCAGCCTGATGAGCCATGGCGCCTTCCTGTGGGGCGCAGCGCTCTACAACAACGGCGCCTTCCCGCTCAAACGTCCGTTGTTTGGCGAAAGCTATTCGCGTGAGGGAGTCGCGCAGAAACTCACCGCGGTTCCCGCGCCCACGGCGTTAGAGATGCGCATGAAAGCGTGGCTCCCCGAACTCTGGCCGTTGCCCCAATTCGAGGCCACCCAACCGGGCAACACCCTGCGCGTCTTCGAACGCGGAGACGACCGCCTGAGCAATCGCGGCTTCGGCACGCTCACGCGCACGGACCCCGTATTTCAAGGTTTGCAGCGCACCCGCCTGCTCGACCCGCTGCTCTATTTCCTCGGCACCAACGATCAGCCCGGGGACTACCGCAGTTCCGGTTGCACCGCCTGCCATGTGGTTTACGCGAACGATCGCGACCCCGCCCACTCCGGCCACTATGCCGCCGCCGGACACCTCGGCTACAGCGCCACCGCCGACCCCACCATCCCCAAGAATGAAGAGGGCCACCCGATCCAGCACCGCCTCACGCGCGCGATTCCCTCCAGCCAGTGCGTAGTCTGCCACATCCATCCCGGCACTTCCTACGCCTCGCAATACTACGGCTACATGTGGTGGGACAACGAGACCGATGGCACCCGCATGTACCCCGCGCAATCGAAGACGCTCAAGCCCGATGACGCCGCCGCTTCGCTGCTGCGCAATCCCGAAGCCGCCTCGCTCAAAGGCAATTGGAGCGATCCCGCGTTCCTGCGCAACCTGCGCGATCTCAATCCGCAGAACAAGCAGACGCAGTTCGCCGATTTCAACGGCCATGGCTGGGTCTATCGTGCGGTCTACAAGCACGATCGCAAAGGCAACTGGCTCGACAAGGACGATCGGTTGGTCGCGTTCGACGATCCGCAAAAGTTTCAGAAGGCCGTGCACCTCGCCGATATCCACCTCGACAAAGGCATGCACTGCGTCGATTGCCACTTCGAGCAGGATTCGCACGGCGATGGCCACCTGAGCGGTGAAGCGCGCGCAGCCGTCGAAATCGATTGCGCCG
>CAIRBY010000287.1 GCA_903876865.1 uncultured Acidobacteriia bacterium | reverse complement strand
GTCGATGCCGCCGATTTCGGCCTCGCCCCCGCACCGCTCATCCTCAAACTGGAACTCCTTCAGCACACCGGATCCTTCAAGGCCCGGGGCGCCGTCACCAACCTGCTGACCCGCACGGTTCCTCCCGCCGGAGTGGTCGCCGCATCGGGCGGCAATCACGGAGTCGCCGTCGCCTATGCCGCCCACCAACTCGGCAAGCCCGCCCGCATCTTCGTCCCCACCGTGTCGTCACCCGCCAAGATGGACCGCATCCGGCCCTACGGCGCCGACCTGGTCGTCACCGGCGAGCGTTACAACGACGCGCTGCTCGCCTCGCAACAATGGGCCGCCGAATCCGGCGCTATGCCCGTTCACGCCTACGATCAGTGGGAGACCTTGTACGGCGCAGGCACCACCGGCCTGGAATTTTCCGAACAGGCGCCGGATCTCGACACGCTCCTCATCGCCTGTGGCGGCGGTGGCCTGATCGGCGGCATCGCCGCCTGGTATCAGGGACGCGTGCGCATCATCGGCGTCGAACCCCAGTTAGCGCCCACGCTTTACCGCGCCCTCGAAGCCGGACGTCCAGTGGATACCGAAGCCGGTGGCATCGCCGCCGATTCGCTCGCGCCCAAACGCGTCGGCGAACTCATGTTTCCGCTCGCGCAGCAGTGGGTCGAGCGCGTGGTCCTCGTCACCGATGAGGCCATCGTCGCCGCGCAGCGCGCCCTCTGGAACGCCGTGAGACTCGTCGCCGAACCGGGCGGCGCGGCCGCCTTCGCCGCTCTGCTCTCCGGCGCTTACCAACCTGCGCCCGGTGAACGCCTCGGCATCCTGCTCTGCGGCGCCAATACTACCGCGGTGGCGCTGTAGTCCGCCCCGGTCGCGAGGGCCCGAAACGCAGTACGGCCCGGAGCGCTCAAACTGACGCGCACCCGGGCCGCATTCGATCCATCCCGAACTTACCTCTCGGGATCGTTACTCGACGTCGCTCACTCTGCCGTCTATGAAAATGACTTTCATGTCCTTGTAGAAGTAAGTCTTCTTCTGACCCAGATCGGCGATTCGGGTGGGCCTGCCCATGCGGGCAACTACCTCGTCGATCGTCTGGCCGATCTGAATCGTCACAGGTCCGGCAGAGGCCGATGAGGCAGCCGGGGGTTCGGCCTGCCGCAACACGTCCTGCTCCTGACGATCCGCCTCCTGCGACTGCTGCCGGAGTTCATCGGCAACGTTCGTCTCCGCCGGAGGCAGATCGGCCGCGTAGGGCGCCGCCGTTTGCGCCCGCATGCCTGCATCGATCGCCGGTAGGCCGCTCTGCCCCTGCTTGGCCTGCAATTCGCCGAGCCCCGTATCCAGCGTCTCCCGCATGTGATTCTGCATCTCCTGCAGTTCCACAAGTTGCACCGGAACGATGTTCCCCGCCCGGCAATCCTGGCTCTTGCTGGCCAATACCTGCACATTGGCGAAGCTCGGGTCGGCAGCCGGAGCCAGGTTCATCTGCAACACATCTCCGTGGGTCAGCGCGCATTCCTGCCCACCGGCATTCGCCATCAGGCTGTTGGAAACTACAAACACGTGCGCGTTATTGTCGGCCAGGAACGACGGTGCGGCATCCCCCGCGGGCAACGCGTTCCGCGCAACATTCTGGCTCTCCTGGCTCTCCTGCGCCAGTTGGCGCTGGACTTCGACGGCGATCATGTTCTTGACCTGCGGGCTCAGGGGCGTCTGCCCGGCGGGATCGTAACCGCCTTGAGCACCAGCCATGGCGTCCAGATGCTCCTGGTAGGCTTCCTGCATCGAGTTGGCCAGCAGGTAGTCGGTCAGCCAGTAGTTCGGTCCAACGTAGGAAGGATACGGGCTGAAGTAACCGGCATAAAAGCCAGACCACGGGCTCGCCGCGAAACCGAAGTTGTAATAAACCGGAGCGCCCCAGGGGCTGTATCCCCAGGCATAGAAGCGCGGAGAGTAGAAGCGGACGGGGGTGTAGACGTTGAAGGCGACCCCACGGTAGTAGGACGGCCTGTAATAGCGGGCGTAGGCGACACCGTGGGAATAGTACGTGCGCTGCGCAAATGCCTGCCCCCGCACGTTGAAGGAGCGCTGCATATAACCGTGGCCGGCTGCATTGGTCACCACCACACGTCCACCGGGCCGGACCACCTCGATGCGCCGTCCACCGCCGGGCGAGTGAACGATCGTCGCGCCACCCGAAGTCCTCACGACTGTGGGACGGCCCCCGGTGCCGAAGCGTGCACTGGTACCGCTGGCGCCATGAAACTCCGGTCGAGGCGAGCCGAAGCTGCGGCCGGGAGTGCCGGGCGCTGCGCCCCTGCCGGAAGTTCCGGGGAGATTCCCGTGCCCCGCACTGTTCGTCATTCCCCCGGTATTCCTGCCGCCCGGCATGCCGGAGCGGCCGCCTTCGCCAACAGTGGAGCCGCGGCCTCCAGTGTTGTTCGGCAGGCTGGTGTGCCCCGTATTGCTGGGCATTCCACCTCTGGCGGCGCCGTTGGGCAGCGTACTCCTGGCGGGAGTATTCGGGACCGCGGCACGGCCGGAGCTACCGGGAACGGAAGTCCGTCCCGAATTCGCCGGAGCGGAGCTCAAGCCTCCCGCCGGATGGCTGGCGGCCGGTGCGGAATGCGTGGCGGGCGCGGCATGAGAGGCTTGGGCCGGCGCGCTCTTCGGCGCAGGAGCCGGAGCGGGCTTCGGAGCCGGTTTATCCTTGTTCTGCGCCAGCATGCTGGCGGAAGAGATCAATAACAGCGTAGCCAGCGCCATGACGAACCGGCCGGAATGACTGAGCCTGGAAATTTGTACGTTTTTCATGAGAGTTCTCCGTCTGCTGAAGCTTGAGTCCGAGTGGCTGAAACTGCCACTCACTGAATGTCCGAAATTTTTCCGTCCACGAACGTGATCTTCATGTCTTTGTAGAAGTACAGCTCTTTGTTTGCCACCTTCGCGATGCGATCTGGCGACCCCATAGCCGCCACTACCTGGTCAGGCGTGTCGCCCAACTTCAGGGTCACGGGCTGTGCCGGCGCTGCCGTTTCCACGGGCGGCGCGGGCTGGGCAGCAGGTTGGTTGACAGGCGCAGGACCTGGGTCCGCAACCGTCGGAGCCCCGGCCGGCGGAGCCACCTCGAACACCTCGGCGAGAGCTTCCTGAACCCGGCTAAAGGTCACGTCGGCGAGGAACCCCTTGGGAAAGGGAAACTGCACGTCAGCCTTGTACACCACGTTGTCATAGGCATTGCAGGAGAGGAGCAGCACCACCACGGAAGAATCGGTCGCGTAGGCGTTCAGAACGTAGAACGGCTCTCCCACGGCCAGGTCCTGAATCGTGTCCTTCTTGAAGAGGATATTGCCGAACGTCTGGTGCGTCAGGCGTCCCGCCTTGAGAACGTTGTCGTAGTAAGCGGGCGCATTCGCCGGCACCGCCTTCAGTTCCGCCTTCCGCAGCAGCAGTACGGTTCCCGGCTTGTCCACCGCTTTGCGAACCACCGTGGTCGGAACGTATGCGGCCTTCAGT
>CAIRBY010000286.1 GCA_903876865.1 uncultured Acidobacteriia bacterium | reverse complement strand
GGCAACGAATACGGCGTTGAAGACAATGTCCGCACTTCCGGTGACGGTGATGCCCCGGGCAGTGACGGCCTGGCGCAGCGCCTCCTGCGCCAACTGGATCACCTGGCGGTGAGCGGCGGCGGCAGAAGTGTTCATGGCCTCACGGCCGGCGAATCTCGCAGCCACCGGCTGGTCGTTCAGAATCAGCGCGTACTGGTTCGAGTAATTCTGGCCAAAAGCGGCGCTCAGAAACATCGCGCAAATACCGGCGGCACGTAGGTTAAAAACGGACATAGTTCTCCAGACGTATCTATTCTATTCGGGTTTCAGTGCAGATTGCCCGGGGCAGGGCGGCATTTTGCCCGGGGAGGCCGATTCCATGAAGAAAATCACTTTTGCCGGAGCACACTGATGACATCGTCCGCCGTGATGACACCGACAAGCTTGCCATCCTCATCTAACACCGGCAGGGTCAAAAGGTTGTATTTATCAAAGAGTTCGGTGACGCGGTCCTGCTCTTCATCGACGCTGACCTGAATCAGGGTCTCCGCGGCCAGGTCTTTGAGGCGCACGGTGCCGGGGGCCACAAACAGGCGCGCCAGCGGAATCGAGGCGGTGAGACGCTCGTCTTCATCCACCAGGAAGAGAGTATTGAGGCTCTCCAGCAGATCCTCGTTGCCTTTGAAGGCGCTCATGGCATCGGAGACCACGGCGTTATCGTGCAGGGAGACGTATTCGGTATTCATCATGCCGCCGGCGGTGTCTTCGCGGAATTCGAGCAGCTCCCGGACCTCGGTTTTGGGCGCAGAGTCCATTTCGTCGAAAATCTCTTCGCTGGTTTCCTCTTCGAGTTCCCCGAGCAGGTCCGCGGCTTCATCGGGCGACATCTCTTCCACGATGTCGGCGGCCTTTTCCGGCTCCAGGGATTCCAGAATGCTGGCCTGCATCTTGGGATTCTCGACTTCGGAGAGCGCGTCGGCGGCGACTTCGCTATCGATGGTCTCGAAGATGGCTTCACGTTCGGCGGGACCGAGTTCCTCGACGATATCGGCGAGATCGGCGGGGTGCATCTCTTCCAGTTTGGTGTAGGAGATGTTGAGGCGCAGACGGCGCAGCGGGTCTGGCTCCACGACGTTGGCGAATTCCCAGGAGATGGAGCGCGGTGGAATGGGGTTCTGAATGCGGCGAATCCAGGCCGGCGGGAGCACGCCCTGGAAAATGCGGCGGACGATGCTGCGGACGCCGATATCGACTTCGAGCACGTTGAGGGTGTCGCGCTCGCCATCGTGGAGCAGGGCCATGGTGATATCGTTGACCCGGACTACCTTGCGGCCGGTCACATCGATGATCTGCTGATCGAGCAGGTCGCGCGCGATGCGCAGCAGGTACTCGTCATCGTGATAGGGGACGAGGACTTCGTCGGAGAGTTCGATGCCCTTTTCGAGGGAAATGGAGCGGACCTGATCGAAGCGGATGGCGAACCAGGCGTCGCCGCCATCGAAGAGCAGGCGGTCGATGCGGGAGGGGTGGATGAGCGGCACCATGGCCGCATCGCGGACGCGGCCGATGCGGCGGCCTTTGAGATCGACCACCGGCATGGAGAGCAGTTCCGTGAAGTAGAGGAATTTGTCCGCCATCGAATCCGTCCACACTCAATACGACCCGCGCCAAACGAACCTGCGCCGGAAGAGAAAGAGCGCCCCTGTGGGGGAACGCGATTCGGTGGTGGTGCAATGCTCTCTACACGGCTTGTTTGTCGCTAACTTTAATATGGCGCATTGGTTCCGGGCCTGCAACTAAAAACGTGACAACGGGTTAGTTCCGCTTATCGGGCGGGGATGACGCCGGGGATGACGCCGGGGATGACGCCGGGGATGAGGCCGGGGACGAGGCAGCGACGGGGGATGTACGCATATCGTAAAATTTCGGCAAACCGCGAAATGCGCCGCATCGCCTTCGCTATGATGCAGGGAGTGCCGCCGGGATATTTCATGCGAACGTTGATGCTTTGGCCGATACTGACCGCGCTTGCCATGGCGCAGAATCAGGCGGCGCCGCCCGCCAGCGCGCCGGGCTCGGGATTCGTGGGCAGCAATGCCTGCAAGACCTGCCATGCGGACGTGTGGATGAATTTCTACAAGAATCCGCACTACAAGAGCATCGCCTCGGGCAAGGAAACGGAAGAGAAGACGGGCTGCGAGGGCTGCCATGGACCGGCACAGAAACACGTGCAGGCAGGCGGCGGAAAACCCACCATCCCGCACGCATTTTCGCTGATGCAGCCCAAGGAGATTCTGCAGACGTGCCTGGGATGCCACGGGAAGGATATGGCGCGGGCCAACATCCAGCGTTCCGAGCACACGGGGAACGACGTGGTGTGCACCAACTGCCACTCCATCCACCACGCGGCCACGCCCAAATTCCTGCTGGCCAAGAAGCAGAACGAACTCTGCTACAGCTGCCACGCCGCCCAGCGGGCACAATTCTCCATGCCCTCCAAGCATCGGGTCAACGAAGGCTTCATGCAGTGTTCGGATTGCCACAATCCGCACGGCTCTTTCAGCGCCACGTGGAAGATGGGGCAGCGCCCGCACATGATGGAGCAGGGACCGGGGGGCGAAACCCCTTGTGTGAAGTGCCATGCCGACAAGCGCGGCCCGTTCGTCTACGAGCACGCTCCGGTGCGGGTGGAAGGCTGCGAGACGTGCCACGCTCCGCACGGCTCGATGAACGCGAAACTGTTGCGGCGGCCGGTGGTGCTCACGCTCTGCCTGGAATGCCACAACGGCGCGGGCAGCTTCGGCACACGCAATAACGGCGTGCCCATCCAATCCGCCAAACACAACATGCTGGATCCGAAGTTCCAAAAGTGCACCACCTGCCACGTGGCGCTGCACGGATCCAACAGCGACCAGTACTTCCTGAGGTGAGCGCCATGAAGACATATATCCGCATGTGGACCACTAACCAGATATGGACCATGGCTCTTCTCGGCGCCGCTCTCTCCACCGCAACGCTCACGGCGCAGCAGGTGGTGGCGCCCAGCATGGCGCAGGTGGGCTCGCCGCGCGGCGAGAATACGGGCAACTACAACTACACCAACTCCTTCGAAGCGGGTTACCGCTGGAGCCTGGTGGGCGGCGACCTGGGCGAATACCGCAGCGATGTGAACTACCGCAACGGCCTGCGCCTGCTGAGCAGCAGCTTCTCGATCGATTCGAAAGACGGCCACGGCCACTACTTCGACCAGATCCTGCTGAATACGCAGGGGTTGGGCAACGACCCTTACCAGTTCGCGAGCCTTCGGATCCAGAAGAACCGCCTCTACCGCTACGACTTGAACTGGCGGTCGAACGACTACTTCAACCCCGGCCTCACCGTGGCCGGCGGACTGCACCGGATGGACACGGTGCGCCGCGTGCAGGACCACGAACTCACGCTGTTCCCGCAAGCCGCCTTCCGCGTGCGCGCCGGCTACAGCCACAATTCGCAGGACGGGCCCGCGCTCACCACCACGCAACAGTTCGACAGCAACAGCGCCGGGTTGCCGGTATTTGAAGACCTGCAGCGGCGGTGGAACGAGTTCCGCCTGGGCGCCGACGCCGAGATCCTCGGTTTCAAACTCACGCTGCAGCGGCGGTGGGACTTCTACAAGGAAGACACTCCCTATTCCAGCAATGGCCTGGTCAGCGCGGTGGGCATCGGGCTCGCCAACGACCTGACGGTGCTGCAGCAGTTCCGCAAGGGGGCGCCGGTTCACGGGCGCAATCCGGGGTGGATGGGGAACCTGCTGGCCAATCACAAGCGCTGGGCTGTCAATGCGCGCATGAACTACTCGCGCGGCCACAATGATTTTGCGGTCAACGAATCCGCCGCGGGACTCAACCGCTTCGGCAGCGCTACCAGCCAGCAGGTGCTGGTGGCCGGCAATGCGGACCGTCCGGTGCTGGTGGGCGATTTCAACCTCAGCGTCTTCCCGACGAGCCGCCTGACGGTGGTCAACAACACGTCCGTGAGCAACGTGCGGATCGACGGTCCCTCGACGTTCACGGATATTTACAACGGCTTCAACGGCGGCGAGACGGTCTACTTCCGCTACCTGGGCATCCGCACCGTCACCAACTCCACCGACGCCAATTACCGCGTGAAGAAATGGTTTGCCGTGTATGGCGGGTACCGCTACACGGACCGGTTGGTGCGCAGCATCGAGGGCTTCGCGCTGCCGGCGTTCGCGGATTCGGCGACCAGCAGCGCCTACGAGACCACCAACCACCTGCACGCCGCGACCGTGGGGCTGCGCTTTAAACCGGTGAAGGGACTGACGGCGAGCCTGGAGGCCGAGATCGGCCGCGCGGATAATCCGCTGACGCCGATCAGCGATAAGGACTATCACACGCTCAACGGCCGCATCGAGTACCGGACGCGGCGGTTGCAGCTTTCCAGTTCGTACAAGCAGTTCTACAACATCAACGGGCTGGCCTCTTACTCGGTATATGCCT
Organism: uncultured Acidobacteriia bacterium; assembly: GCA_903876865.1. Classification (GTDB taxonomy): domain Bacteria; phylum Acidobacteriota; class Terriglobia; order Bryobacterales; family Bryobacteraceae; genus Solibacter. The sequence goes on along the minus strand of CAIRBY010000286.1, from coordinate 3,688 downwards.
CGCATACGCGCAACTACACGGCGAACGCGAGCTACTCGCTGAAGGACTGGTTCTCGCTGGATGCGAACTACATCAAGCTGCATCAGGATTCGGTCTCGGGCATCGCGTACTTCTCCGGGACGGGGCGCTCGCAGTTGCAGAACGCGAGTTCGCTCTTTGTGAGCAACGTGCATGCGGCGAATCTGGGGGCGCGGTTCGCTTTCGGTAAACGCGCGGATCTGTATGTGGGGTATAGCATCACGGAGGATACGGGCGATGGGCGGGCGACGGCCGCGAACGGCGTCACCGATCTCTCGGGCGCGATTCTGGCGGGCGTACAGACGTTTCCGCTGACGTATCAATCGCCGCTGGGACGGCTTTCGGTGAGGATCTCACCCAAGCTGCGGTGGAATGCGGGGTATCAGTTCTACAACTATCACGAGCAGTTCGGGCTGCTGGGACAGTATCAGAACTTCCACGCGCATACGGGGTACAGCAGCGTTACGTGGGCGTTTTAGCGGGATAGGGCGTCGTAGTTCGTGCCGGGCTACTTGATCGAGAAAAAAGCAGAATGAAGTCGAGTAGGGCAGGCGTTTCCGCCTGCCAACCAGGCACGCCCGCGGAGTTGGCAGGCGGAACCGCCTACCCTACCTTTGAGCGCGCGGACATCGCATCGCCGAACAAGGCGTCTTCACTGGGGCGAGAGAAAAAGACAGAAAGAAGCCGGACAGGCCGGGAGGCCTGTCCTACGACAAAGACAGGCCGGGAGGTCCTACTGCGACACTCCTCGGACGCGGTTTTCGACGTCGGCGCGGAAGCGGTCTACTAGAGCGAGCACGTAATCGGAAATTGGCAGGGTGGCGTCTTCCACCAGCGGGGTGAGGTCCATGGCGAAGTTGAGGGCGGATTCCTCATCGGTGCCGTGGGAAGCGTAGTAGGTGGCGTGGGCGAGGCGGCGTCCGGCGGTGGCCAGGTCATAGCGTTTGCCGCCCGTCACCTGCGAATCGAAGACCCCTACCAGCGCCGCGGCGATATTGGAACGCGCGCTCACCGGGAGGATCTGCTTGTCCTCGTCCGTCATCCAATCCAGATCGCGCCACACTTCGCAGCCGTAGACCTTCTTCAAGGGAATCCGGTGGCGCACTGCGCGCAGCGCCGCGAGGGAGCGCAGGGTCACGCCGACGTGCGTATCGTGTTTATCGGCGGGATTGTGCAGGTAGACATACTCGGGCTGGGTGGCCAGCAGAATCTTCGTGAGATCTTCCACCACTACGGTTTCGCGCGGGTTCTTGACTTCGGCACTGGTGAACGCGAGTTGGATCTGGCAGGCATACTCGCCGACATAGGCGGCCTTGCGCTGCTCGAGGACGCGCACCTTCTGCATCTCGGCATCGGTGTAGTCGCCATAGATGCCGCTGCGCGGACTGCCCGCGCCATTGGTCACCACGACGCCGGTGAACCACTTGTCCTTAAGGCCAAAACACTCGGCGATGCCGTGGTAGGCCATGATCTCGATATCGTCCTGATGGGCCGAGAGACAGAGATGGGTGGTGCGGGCGAGCGCGGCATCCGGCGCCGTGCCATCCGGCACGAAAATATCCGCGGTGGGCTTATGGAATTGCATGAGTGGAGCTCCTATTTGGGAATGGAGGGAAGGCTCGCGGCGGCAATCGCCTGCCCGTGGCGCTTTTCCTTCTCATCCGGGATGTGATAACGAATGCGCTCGGCGAGTTCGGGGAATTCGGCGCGCAGGACGTCGGTCGCAATCGAGAGGATCAGATCTCCGCCCGCGCCGGTGAGCACGCGCCCGAGCACGAGCAGGTTCCGCACTTCGTAGAAATCGGCATAGGTGGCGATGTTGTAGCCGAAATAGACGCCGATGGTTTCATAGATGCGGCGTGCGCGTTCATCGCCCGCCGCCATCAATTTCTGCACCTGCTCCAATTTCACGGGCAGGGGCATTTCGGAGGGGAGATCGATGCCGGAAGGGGCGAGCAAGCGGCCCACGGCCTGTTGCGAGAAGTATTGCGCGCCCACGCCGGGATCGCCGCTCCACTCATCGGCGGGTGCGCCTTCGCGGTAGTCCACGGGGACGAAGGCGAGTTCGTTGAGCCAGGTGGTGATGTTGCCCTGCGGGGTGACGAAGCCGGCGGCGAGGCTGCTACCGAAGGCGACGCCCAGCACCGCGCCATCGTTCAGCGCCATACTGCCGGCGAGCGCGGTGACTTCGCCATCGTTGACCACGTCGAAGGGCACACCGTTCCAGGCGGCCTGCAGATCGAAGAAGAGGCGGCGGATGCGGGTATCGAAGGCATCCTGCGGCACGGCGCGGTAGAGCGAGCCCACGCGCACCTCGTTGGCTACGTAGACGCCCGCGGCGCTGCCGCCGATGGCATCCACGCGCGGCAGGTGGGCGGCGGCGCGGCGCAGCGAATCGTGGACGCCGTCATAGTGATACTGCGGGTCGGCTTCCACGGCGGGGGTCCAGGGGACTTCGTCGCTGAAGACGACTTTGCCATCGATCACGGCGGCGCACTTGCGGTCGCTCGCGCCCAGATCGAAGCCGATGCGGCAGCCGTCCAGGTGGCGGCCGAGCGGGGCGGCGGATTCGCGCTCCGCGGGACACTGCTCGTAGGGCACGCTGACGAAGGTCATGGCGCTGCCATACACGCGCTCGCCCATGAAGCGGTAATCGAAGGCGCGCTCGCCTTCGGGGGAGTAGACGCCGCGCAGATACTCGGCGATGCGCGGTTCGCCGGCGACGGTGATGCGGTAGCCACCCTTCTGCCAGAGCAGATACTTCAGCAGGCGCTCGGTGTACCGGTGATTGAGCGCCACATTGGCGTTTTCGTGGGGCAGAATGGCGGTGTGGAAGACGCTGACGGAGCCATCGCTGCGCTCTAGCGCGAGGGCCAGCGGCGAGAGGTTGCCCGCGTGGACCAGTGCGCGATAGGCCCGGTTCCAAAGCGACGCGGGGAGAAACTCCGGGTCCAGCACGGGACGGAATTTCGGCGAGACGGAGACAAGTGCGGCCATGGCGTGTACGAAGCCGAATTTTATCATCCATCGACCAGAACAGGGTTACTATGGCGTCATGTGGCTTGGCATTGACGTTGGCACCGGCGGCTCGCGAGCGCTTCTGGTGGATGAGCGCGGCGCCGTCCGCGCCGGATTTACCGCGCTGCACGAGGACATTCAGATGGCGCGCCCGCTGTGGGCGGAGCAGCGTCCGGAGAACTGGTGGGACGCCGTGGTGGCGGCGGTGCGGGGCGTGCTGGCCAAGGCCGGCGTGAGCGGCGCGGAGATCAAGGGCATCGGACTCTCCGGCCAGATGCACGGCCTGGTGATTCTGGACGACGCCCACCGGGTGATCCGCCCCTCGCTGATCTGGTGCGACCAGCGCAGCCAGGCGCAGGTGGATTTCGTGAACGCCAAGGTCGGGCGCGAAAACGTGCTGAAGTATACGGCTAACCCGGTGCTGACGGGTTTCACGCTGCCCAAACTGCTGTGGGTGCGCGACCACGAGCCCGACAACTTCGACCGCGTGCGCAAGATGCTGCTGCCGAAAGACTATGTGCGCTTCATGCTCACCGGCGAGTTCGCCAGCGAAGTCTCCGACGCTTCCGGCACGAGTGTGTTCGATGTGGTGAACCGGCGCTGGTCCTTCGAGATGATGGACGCGCTCGGCCTGGATAATGACATTCTGCCG
>CAIRBY010000285.1 GCA_903876865.1 uncultured Acidobacteriia bacterium | reverse complement strand
CCAGCTGGCCCACCGCCTACTTCATGCGGATCTACGGCCAGTACTGGCTCGCACACACAGGCGGAACACTGGATCCCCGCGTGGTTCTCAGCCGCACCGCCTATGCGCTGGTCTGTCTCGCCGGCTTCGTCTTTGCCGGCCGCTGGGTGCGCTCCTGTGCGGCTCTTCCGGCGCGGGCCGCATGGCTCCGCCTCGCACTTTCCCTGCTCGCCCTCGCCGCTTTGGCGACGCTGCTCGCGGCCGACCCTGGGGCACTGCTACGCGACCGTGTCTTCTCCGTGATGCTGTACGCAGCCTACCCGCTGAGTGTCGCCACATTTGTCCTTGTGGCATGGCCGCTGTTGCGAAAGGGAATCCCGGCTTACCCTCTCGTCCTGCTGCTTGCCTTCGCCCTGCCCTTGCTGCTGAATGTCCGCGTCGCCTTCGGCACTCGGCCGGCCGATTACTCCATTTACTTTAACGGGACCCTATACCTGGCGATGATCGTCCTGCTTCTGAACCTGGTCGGCGCCTACACCGCCGCCCTCACGGCCAAGGTTCGGAATCTGTTAACGGCACTGGTGCTGTTCCCCTTCGCGGCTACAATCGTCTACGGAGCACTCCCCAGCTATGCTCTCTCCGACGAGCCGCTGCCCTTCTTTGCCACCAGCCGCGGCCTGCTCCCCGCCCCACCGCAGAAGATCGCGGCCTACCGTGAAGCCATCGCCTTCATGCAGCAGGCACGCGCCCGCGGAGAGCAGACCCTTTCGGTCCCGGAGGACACGAGCCTCTACTTCCTCGCCGGCGTCCTAGCTCCCACGCGCTGCTTCGCGTTCACGCCCGGCATCCTCGACCCGGACCGCATGACCGGCGAGTTCTTCCGCCAGATGGAGACCGCAAAGGTCAAGTACGTGATCTGGTCCAATCGCCAGACCATTGAATACGGCGCGCCCCGCTTCGGCTCCGATTACAACGCTCCCATCGGCGACTACATCCGAGCGCACTACCACCCCATCGCACACATCGGCCCTGGCGCCCTGGATTCGGAACGGCAGGAGCGGCCTCAGTTTTACAACCCCGGCGTCTGGCACGCCACCATATGGGAACGTAACCCCACCCGGTGAAATCGCGCGATCTATTTCTTATCCAGCACGACCAGCATCCGTGACGCCAGTCCCGGGAAACGGGAAAGCATCCGGTCGATGCGGCTGAGCAGCGGAAGAAACACCAGCGGCGCCAGTTGCGGCCCGCGAAAACCCCCGCTGCACAGGTATGCGAGTGCGGAGTCATACGCGACCTCAGTCACGTTCCATCCGTCCAGGTTGCCGCGGAGTTCGCCACGCGCAAACACCCTGCTGGCATTGCCCTGTGAAGCATAGTAGCGCGGAGCCTGCGGATCGAACGCCGCATCCGCCAACCAGGCCATCGGCCGCTCCAGCCCCAAAGGCTCGTGGTGAAAACAGCCGAACACAAAGCGGCCCAGCAATCCCATGGCGGGCTCAAACAGAATCACTCGTCCACCCGGCGCGAGCACCCTGGCAAACTCACGCAGGGCTTCTCCGGGATACTCCAGGTGATGCCAGACGTCGAAAAGAATCAGGTGGCTGAGGCTCCCGTCGGCAAAGCTAAGTGCATACGCGTTCTCCACCCGATCGAGCCATGGGTTCGGCAATACGTCCGTGGTGATGCAGGCGGGAAGATGATCCTTGATGTTGCCCATGCCGGAACCCAGTTCGACCACGAGTCCCGCGCGCTCCGCAATCACCCGCTGCGCGATCTCGCGATAGAAATTCGCATAGACCCGCCGGAGCATCGGCTTTCTCAGCCAGTGCGCGCGATTCTGTTCGAGTTCGAGTTGGTGCTGCCTCAGCTCGTTCGTCATGCACCTGACTGCGGTAAGTCGCCGCCGAGACACCGGTTGCGAGCGATCGATTCAAAGCGATCGATTCAAAGCGATCGATTCAAAGCGATCGAT
>CAIRBY010000284.1 GCA_903876865.1 uncultured Acidobacteriia bacterium | reverse complement strand
CAGGCGCCGGGCAGTTCGGCATACTTCGTGGGCGGCTTCATCACTTATAGCAACGCGATGAAGATGGAGTTGCTCGGCGTGAGTCCGGAGATTCTGGCGGAGCATGGAGCGGTGAGCCGGGAGACGGCGGAGGCGATGGCGCTCGGCGCGCGCCGCCGCACCAAATCCACCTACGCGCTTTCCGTGACGGGAGCCGCCGGTCCCGAGCCGGGTACGGAAAGGGTGCCCAAGGGCACGATGTACGTAGGGTTGGCGGATGCTGCCGGGACGGTGGTCGTGCACAAGCAATTCATGGGCGACCGCCAGCGCGTGCGCACGTTCGTGGTGCAACTGGCGCTCGACCTCTTGCGCCGCCGCATTACCGGGACACTGTAGTGTAGGCCAGGCGTTTCCGCCTGCCAAGTGCTCCGTCTGCTAAACCGGCACGCCTGAAAAGTTGGCAGGCGGAAGCGCCTGCCCTACAATGCTGAGGCACGTGGACGGAGCCTCTGACGTTTAGAACCCGTTGGAGCGGTGATTCACCAGAGCCAGAAACTCGTCCCGGGTTTCCTTGCGGTCGCGGAACGCGCCCAGCATCGCGCTGGTCATGGCGCCGGAGTGCTGCTTCTCCACGCCGCGCATCATCATGCAAAAGTGGCGGGCTTCGCAGATTACGCCTACGCCGAGCGGTTTGATGACTTCCTGGATCGTCTGCGCGACCTCTTGCGTCAGGCGCTCCTGAATCTGCAGGCGGCGGGCGAACATATCCACGATGCGCGGAATTTTGCTCAGTCCGATCACCTTCCGCTGCGGGATGTAGGCCACATGCATCTTGCCGTAGAAGGGCAGCATGTGGTGTTCGCAGAGACTGAAGAACTCGATATCCCGCACCACCACCATCTCGTCGTACTTCACTTCGTAGAGCGCGCCGTTGAGGATCTGCTGGATATCCATCTTGTAGCCGCTGGTGAGAAAGCGCATGGCCTTATCCACGCGCAGCGGCGTACGCAGCAGTCCGTCCCGGGTCGGGTCCTCGCCCAACTTGCCGAGCATGTCTTCAATCAACGGAGCGATATCGTGCTCCTTGGTTTGCGGTTTCATCACCTTCACAACGGCTTTATTCGATTTCATGTGCGCCTACTTCAAAGATGTTGCGGGCCGTCTCCCCGATGCGGATCTTCTCCAGCACCGGCCACTCGCCCGCGAAAGTTCGCTTCCAGTTGCGTTTCAAACGGCGGCAGATTTCAAAACCGAGATTCTCCGAGGTCGGTACCACCTCGGCGAATTCCGCCACTTCGGCGTTGAGATTGTGATGGTCGAAGGGGCTCAGGATCTGGCTCCGCACCAGTTCATCCAGCACGCCGGTATCCACCGCCCGCCCCGTCGCGGGATCGAGCGGACCGCGCACGCTCACTTCCACGATGTAGTTGTGCCCGTGCCCGTACGGGTTATTACACTTGCCATAGAGCGCGCGATTGGCCTCTTCGCTGAGCGCTACCGAGTGCAGGCGGTGTGAAGCCGAAAAGGCGTAGCGGCGGGTTACGTGGAACACGGAACCTCTCCGAAGTAATCCACGTAGAGATCCGGGGTTTCCCAGACGCGCACGGCGTGGAGGCGGTGCGCGGCGGTGTTCAGGCTCGGTTCCAGGCGGCGCCAGATGTCGCGGGCGATGTTCTCCGTGGTGGGCACTTCGCGGTCGAAGGGCGGGACTTCGTGATTGAGGAAACGGTGATCGTAGGGGTCCACGATTTCACGCGTCAAGATTTCCTTTAACTCTTTCAGATCCAACACCATGCCGGTGATCGGGTCGGGCTGTCCCTGAAGGCTGACCTCCACCACGTAATTGTGGCCGTGGCCGTGGGGATTGGCTGCGAGACCGTAGATCGCCGCGTTCTCCTGGTCGGAAAGTTGCGGATTCCGGCAGACGTGGGAGGCGGAAAACTCAACTTTTCGGGTGATGATCATGGCTCATTTAACTGACGCCAAACCGGGCGGCGGAGATACAATTAAATTATAGTCCGTCATGCAGAGTTCTCACACTGATCGTATTTTGCGCGCCGGGATCGTTGTGCTTTCCGCGGTGCTGATTTTCCTGATCTATTCGGGTATCCACGAGCGCATCGTGGTGGCGGGCGATACCGCTCCCGAATTCACCGTGCAGGTGGATGGCGGGCGCACCGTGACGCTGCCGAATTTTGGTGGTAAGGTGCTGGTGCTCAACTTCTGGGCGACCTGGTGTCCGCCGTGCGTGCAGGAGACTCCCTCGCTGAGCGCGTTCGCCAAGGCGTACGCGGGCAAAGGCGTGGTGGTGCTCGGCATCAGCGTGGATAAGGACGAAAAGGTCTACCGCGCCTTCCTGCAGAAGTACGCGCCGCAGTTCCTGACCGTGCGCGAAAACAAACTGCACGAAGAGTTCGGCACGTACATGTATCCGGAGACCTACATCATCGATGCCAAGGGCAAGGTGGTGGAGAAGCTGGCCGAACCCGCCAACTGGATGGATCCGCGCATCACGCAGATGATCGACGCGCTACTGTAATTCTAGAGGAGCCTCGTGACCCCCGTTCCCCTGGAACTGCCGTTGCGTCCCGCCGACGCAGGCGAACTGGCCAACCTGATTTTCGACCACGCCGAGGGCAAGCCGCTGACGGAGGATACCCGCAACCGCCTGGCGAGCCGCGCCGGTGCGCTGAAGCTGGAGACCGTCAAGCCGTACTTCGGGTCGCTGGAGCGGGACCCGGTGCACCCCTCCGCTTACTACCTGGCTGTGGATGGCACCGCGGCCGATGGCACGGTGACCGGCCAACTGCTCTACCTGGCCCTCGCCAACGCGCCCACCGGCAGCATCTACCGTAAGACTCTTTTGATCGGCCGCATGCGGCGCCACAACGGACCGGAGTGCGTGATCAACACCACGCCGTTCGGTCCGCAGGATTGCGCCAATGTGGAGACCTTCGCGGAGCGCATCAATAAGGCGTTTCTGCCGCAGCCGCAAGGCGCGCGCCCGACCATCACGGTGGAAGAGGATTTTCCGGCGGCCTTCACCCTGTTCCGCGCCCTGCAGCGGCGCACGGGCAAGAACTTCGCGGCACTCAGCGGCGACTATCACGCGGGTGTCTGGGCCGCGGTTCGAGCGGGGTGGCGGCAAGGGTACACGCTGGCGGCGGATGTGGACGCGGAGACCACCGGCGAGGCGCTCCGCGAAGCCGCGGGCTTCAGCCGTTACTCCTGCACTCTTGGGACGGGCGACGCGGGCGTCAAGGCGGCGGAAGCGCTCCACGAGCAACTCCGTCAGGCGCGGGCCGCGGTGCGGAAAGGCGGCGCCTTCGATTTTGAACTGCGCGCGCTGGAGCCGCTCTCCTCTGACGGGCTGCGCGAAGTGGTGGAGGCGCTCAAGGCCGGGGCGCACCCACCGCAACT
>CAIRBY010000283.1 GCA_903876865.1 uncultured Acidobacteriia bacterium | reverse complement strand
CCGATTTGCCGTGCTTCGCCGCGTTCTGCAGCAGGTTCTGGAGCGCGTGCTTCAGCGATACCGCATCGCCCAGCACCATCGGCAGGTCCCGATCGACGCGCTCTTCCACGTTGCACGCGGCCTCTTGCAGCACGCTCTTCGTTGCCTCCAGCGTGGCTGCGATCAGGCTATCGACCGCTAGCGGTTCGCGATTCTGAATCACCCGCCCCGCGTTCGCGCTGCTGAAGCGCAGTACCTGTTCCACCAGGTCCTGTAACCGCCCGCTCTCCTGTTGGATCAGCAGCCCGTACCTCTCCACCTGCGCCGGATTCGCAGCCAGTTTTCCGCGCAGATTGTACGCCGCCGTGCGGATCACCGTGAGCGGCGTGCGCAGTTCGTGTGAGATGCCCGCCACGAACTCCATCTGCACTTCCGCCAGTTTCTGCGCCTTGCGCGTATAGCGGATCAGCGCGCCCAGGCTCGCCAGCATCAGCAGCAGGATCCCGCCCGTGACTGCCAGGTCGCGCCGCCGCAACTGCGCCACCACCGCTTCGAGCGAGCCCGCGCGGTGCCGCACCAGCATCTGCCACCGCCCCTGATCGCCGCCCGGTCCGCGCCCCCCGCGCCCGCGTCCGCCCGGTCCGTTGGCGCGCTGGAAGATCAAATCGTATTGCGGTTCGGAGAGGCCCACGCTCGCATCCGCGCTGCCGCCGATCTCAATGCCCGGTTCGGAGCGGTAGATCACCGCCGGCGCGCGCTGCCGCGTGACCACTTCCACCTGATACTCCAGGTTTCCGCCGTTCTCCAACTCCCGCTGGATCAGTTCCGGCAGCATCACCTCGCGCGCATATGCCGGGTTGACCTCCAAAATCAGTGAGTCTCCCGGCGCCCGGTCCGGAGATCCGTCGAACCCGCGCGCACCCACGTAGGGAAACTCGAACACCATGCCCTGGTCTTCCGGCGGCGGTTGCGGCGGTCCGCGCCGCTGTCGCGGTCCCGAACCCATGCGGCCCTCCATCCGCTCTTTCACGAACGCCCACTCGGCGGGCCACTCCACTTCGCTCAAGCGTCCGCTCTCCAGGTCCATCATGCGAAGCACCGCAACGTCTCCACGCTGCGCCATCGCGATCCGGCGAAACATCTGGCTCCGGCGTCCGCTCTGTTTCCATTGCAGGTAGCGGGCGGAGAGCGCCTGCTGCGCGGCCGCGCTCGTGTCCGGCGAATCCGCCGGCAGCAGCGACCGGCACGCCGCCGCAACCTCCGTGCTGAAATCCACGCTCAGCCGGTTCAGGCTCGCCTGCAGGCTGCCGCGCAACCGTTCTTTCGCGGCCAGTGAGACCTCGCCGATCCACCGGTATTGCAGCACGCCCAGAACCCCGCATAGCACGAACAGAGCCGCCACGAAAATCGAAGAGAGAATGGTGCGCCGTTGCTGGTTGCTCACGTTCATAAAGACACAGCTTGCCCTGATTCCACCTTACGCTTTACTCCGGTTAACCCGCCACATCCGCACCGTAAAGAAAGTATTAAGGACGTTAAGCCTTAGCCCTGCGGAGAAACCTTGCCCCTCCCGATCGCACCTTCTCATCAGGACCAATATGAGAGCCCAAAGTGCGAATTCCCGTTTGCAGCGCCTGATGGCGGCCACTCTGGCCGTCGCCTGCGGCCTGATGGCTTCGGAGTACCACGGCACGGTCAGGACGGCCGCTCTGCCGCTCCCCGGAGTCGTAGTCACAGCCGTGCATGGCGAGCAGCGCGTCGTGACCACCACCGATGACCGCGGCGTCTTCTCCTTCCCCGACCTCGCCGATGGCGTCTGGACCATCGAGGCCGAGATGCTCGGCTTCGCCAAAGTCACCCGCGAAGTCGGCATCGCGCCCGATGCCCCGTCGCCCGAGTGGCAGTTGAAACTCCTCTCCGAGGATGCGCTCGTGGCCGCGATCGAACCCGCGCCCGTCACTCCCTCAGCTGCAACGCTCCCCGCGCTCCCGTCCACCGCCGCCGCTTCCCGCCCGATCCCCGCCACCCGTCCCGACCCGCCCGCGCCCTCCCCGGTGCCTGCCTCGCGGACGCAATCGGCAGGCCCCGGCCGTGGAGCGGCTCAACCGGCCGGCTCCTTCCAGCGCCTCAACGTGAATCAGTCCGCCGATAGCCGCACCATCGCCAGCGAAGGCGCCATCAAAACCGAAGAGATCGCCGACCTCTCCCAGAGCGCCGCCAATTCCTTCATCGTGCAGGGCAGCATGAGTTCCGCCGCAGGCCTCCCGCAGATGAACGATTGGGGCATGGGCGGCCGCGGCATGGATGGCATAGGCGGTCCCGGCATGGATGGTCCCGGCATGGGCAGCCCCGGAATCGGTATGCCCGGTATGGCCGATGGCGCCGGTGGTGGCACACCCGGCGCTGCCATGGGCGGTGGCGGCGGCCGCGGCGGACCCGGCGGCGGTGGCCCTCCCGGCGGCATGGGCGGTGGCCCCGGCGGCGGCATGGGCCGTGGACCTAGCGGCGGACCGGGCGGCGGCGGACCTCCCCCCGGCGGTATGGATGGTGGACGCGGCGGCTTCGGCGGCGGACGGGGCGGTCCCGATTGGCAGGGCCGTCCCAACGCCATGGCCTTCGGCAACGGCCGGCGCGACCCGCGCATGAGCTACAACGGCAACGCCTCCTTCAGCCTCGATAACTCAGCCTGGGACGCGCGCACCTTCTCCGTCACCGGCGCCTCCGTCGCCAAACCGGCCTACGCCAACGGCCGCGGCTCCGTCATGTTCGGCGGCCCTCTGCGCATTCCCAAACTCGTCAGCGCCAGCAAACGCATCCTCTTCACCGTCGATTACCAGTTCCAGCGCAATCGCACCGGCGCCACCTCAGAACCCGTAAATATGCCCACCGCGCTCGAACGCATCGGCGATTTCTCGCAGTCCTCCGTCGCCGGCGTGGCCGTCACCATCTATGACCCCACCACCGGCAAGCCGTTCCCCGGCAACAAGCTTCCCGTCAACCGCATCAGCAGCACCGCCACCGCGCTGTTGAACTACTTCCCGCTGCCCAACCTCACCGTGGGCACGCGCAACTACCAGACCTCTTGGAGCGGCCGCCAGGACACGCAGAACCTCAACACGCGCCTCTCCAATATCAAGCTCGGCGCCAGGAACACGTTCAACGGTTCGCTCGGCTACCAGACCAGCAGCAGCATCTCGCCCAACCTCTTTCAGTTTGTCGATACCGGCTCCGGCAGCGGCCTCAACGCCAGCCTCGCCTGGTCGCGCACCATCACCACGCGCCTCATCGAAAACCTACGCTACACCTTCAGCCGCAGCCGCCAGCTCAGTGAGCCCTACTTCGCCAACACCACGAACGTGGCCGCCCAACTCGGCATCGCCGGCACTTCGCAGATCGCCTCCAATTGGGGCCCTCCCAATCTCAGCTTCACCAACTATGCCGGCCTCGCCGATGGCAACTACTCGCTCAACCGCAACCAGACCAGCGCCCTCGGCGAATCCCTCACCTGGGTCCACGGTGTGCACAACTTCACCTTCGGCGCGGATTATCGCCGCCAGCAATTCAACCAGCTCGCCGATAACAACGGCCGCGGCAGTTACACCTTTAACGGCTCCGCCACCAGCCTCCTGCTCTCAGGCGTGGCCCAGGCCAACACCGGCAGCGACCTGGCCGATTTCCTGCTCGGCGCCCCCGCCACCAGTTCCATCCGCTACGGCAATCCCGATAAGTATTTCCGCGGCTCCGGCTACGATTTCTTCCTCAATGACGATTGGCGCATCACCCCGAAGTTCAGCCTCAACTTCGGCATCCGCTGGGACTACGCCACCCCCGTCACCGAACTCTACAACCGCCTCGTGAACCTGCAACTCTCGCCCGGCATCACGTCCCTCACCGCGGTGTTGGCCTCCAACTCAGGCTCGCTCCCCACCTCGCTGATCCAGCCCGATCGCAACAACTTCTCGCCCCGCATCGGCTTCGCCTGGCGTCCTCTCAACAAGGGCACGTTCGTCGTGCGCGGCGGCTATGGCGTCTACTACAACACCTCGGTCTACAACATCATCGCCGGGAACATGGCGCAGCAGCCTCCCTATGCGCAGGCTCTCAGCGTCACCAACTCCACCCTCAACCCCTTCACCCTGACCAACGGCTTCCTGCTCTCGCCCAGCACTACCGCCAGCAGCACCTACGCCGTCGATCCCAACTACCGCATCGGCTACGCGCAAACGTGGACCCTCTCCGTGCAGCACGATCTGCCCCTCGGCATGTTCGGAACCGCCGGCTACCTGGGCACCAAGGGTACCCGGCTCGATCAGCAACTGCTGCCGAACTCCGTCGCCCCCGGCGCCACCGTCTCTGCCCTGCCGCATAACTTCACCTACGAAACCTCCAACGGCGATTCCATCTACCACGCCGCCCAGTTCCAGTTGAACCGCCGCTTCCGCAGCGGCATCATGGCCAACTCCAGCTACCAGTTCTCTAAATCGATCGATAACGCCGGCACCGGCGGACGCGGTCAGGGCAACACGCCCGTCGCCCAGAACTGGCTAGATCTCGCTTCCGAGCGCGGACTCTCCAACTTCGACGCCCGCCACAACCTCAACCTGATGTTCCAGTACAGCACCGGCATGGGCGCGAGCGGCGGCACCCTCGTCAATGGCTGGAAGGGCACACTCATCAAGGATTGGACCTTCGGCGGCAACATCAGCCTCCGTTCCGGCAATCCCTTCACCGCCACCGTCGGCGGCAATCGCTCCCAGGTCAGCGGCACTGCGGTCAGCAACACGCTCCGCGCAGATTCCACCGGAGCCTCCGTCACCGCCGCCGGCGCGCTCTTCAACACCGCCGCCTTCACCGCGCCTGCCTCCGGTTACTGGGGCGATGCCGGGCGCAACACCATCCCCGGCCCCACTACCTTCTCGCTCAACGGACAAATCGGCCGCGTCTTCCGCCTCGGCGAGCGCCGCAGCGTGGATCTGCAGATGCAGGCGCAGAACTTGCTCAACCGCGTCACCATCACCAGTTGGGGAACCGTCATCGGCTCCACCAATTACGGCCTCGCCACGAACGCGGCGGGCATGCGCAAACTCACCATTAGCCTGAGATTCCGGTTCTAAGATCATGCGACCAACTATTGCACTCGTTCTCATCGCGCAATTCGCCGCCTATGGACAGGAAGCCACTGTCGCCGGCGCGCCCAGGAAGACGGTCAAGTTCGAAACCACCAGCCAGTTGGTAGTGGTCAACGTCTCCGCCAAAGACAAGTCCGGCGCCCCGCTCGAAGGCCTCAAGCCCACCGACTTCACCGTCACCGAAGACGGCAAGCCGCAGCAGGTCAAGGTCTTCGAATACCAGCGCCTGGTGGAGGAAGCCGCTCCTGTTCCGAGTGCCGCGCCCGCCGCCGCCGCGCCCACCGCCGTGCCCGCGGCTCAGCCCAAAGCCCCAGTCGCCATCGCCCCGGCCAAAGCCGGAGAGATCAAATACAAAGACCGCCGCCTCCTCGTGATGTTCTTCGATCAGGCCGGCATGCCCGTTGCCGATCAGATCCGCGCCCAACAGGCCGCTCTGAAATTCCTCAAGACCCAGATCACCCCGTCGGACTTAGTCGCGGTCATGACTTACTCCAGCACCCTCAACGTGCTGGAAGATTTCACCGCCGACCGCGACCGACTCACGAAGACCCTCAAGAGCCTCGTTGCCTCCGACACCGGCACCGCCAACGGCAGCACCGGCGATGATAGCGAGTCCGATTCCGGCGCAGCCTACACGCAGGACGATACCGAGTTCAACATCTTTAACACGGACCGCCAACTCGCCGCCCTCGAATCCGCCGTCAAGATGCTCGGCAGCCTCGCCGAAAAGAAAGCCCTCGTCTATTTCGCCAGCGGCATGACCCGCACCGGCATCGATAACCAGGCCCAGATGCGCGCCACCATCAACGCCGCCATCCGCAGCAACGTCGCCTTCTATCCCGTGGATGCCCGCGGCCTCGTCGCCACTGCGCCGCTCGGCGATGCCACCACCGGTTCGCCCGGCGGACAGGGCATGTATTCCGGCAGTTCGCAGCGCACCGCACAGAGCAATTTCCAGGGACAGCAGGAGACCCTCTACACCCTCGCCGCCGATACCGGTGGCAAAGCCCTCCTCGATAACAACGATCTCTCGCTCGGCATCGTGCAGGCGCAGAAAGATATCTCCAGCTACTACATCCTCGGCTACTACAGCGCCAACGCAACCACCGATGGCCACTACCGCCGCATCAAAGTCCAAATCGGCAAGAACCTCACCGCCAAGCTCGATTACCGCACCGGCTACTTCGCCTCCAAGGAGTTTAAGCAGTTCACCACCTCAGACAGGGAACGCCAGTTACAGGAAGCCCTCATGCTCGGCGACCCGGTCACGGACCTCTCCGTCGCCATGGAGGTCAACTATTTCCGCCTCGCCAAGGACCGCTACTTCGTACCCGTCTCCGTCAAGATCCCCGGCACCGATATCGAACTCGCCCGCAAGGGCGGCGCTGAAAGCACCCGCCTCGATTTCATCGGCGAGGTCAAAGATGCCAAAGGCATGCTGCAAGGCACCGTGCGCGATGACATCACCGTCAAGCTCAAGGGCGAAACCGCCGGACAGCTCGCCACCCGCAATCTGGAATACGATACCGGCTTTACTCTGCCGCCCGGATCCTACTCCATCAAATTCCTGGCGCGTGAGAATGCCACCGGCAAGATGGGAACCTTCGAGACCAAGTTCGTGATCCCGGACCTGACCACGCTCGCGACCTATCTCCCGTTGAGTTCCGTCGTCCTCAGCTATCAGCGCGAGCCCGTCTCGGCCACCGTGGGCTCCGCCGAGCGCGACAAGAAACTGCTGGCCGCCAATCCGCTGATTCAGGACAACCAGAAACTGATCCCCAGCGTCACCCGCGTCTTCCGCAAAGATCAGGAACTGCTCGTCTACCTCGAGGCCTATCAGCCCGCCGCGGAGAAGACGCAACTGATGGTCGCCACCGTGAGCTTCTATCGCGGCAAGGTCAAGGCCTTCGAATCCGCGCCGCTCAAAATCACCAGCGGCCTCAACCCGAAATCCAAAGCCGTCCCCGTCAGCTTCAGCGTCCCGCTCGCGAAACTGCAACCCGGCCGCTATACCTGTCAGGTCAACGTGCTCAACCCCGGCGCCCAGAAGTTCGCCATCTCCCGCTCCAACATGGTGCTCCTGCCCTAAGCGCCGCAGTGGGGCATGCTTCAGCTGCTGCTGAAAAAGTAAGCGCTCTGGTGAATCGACTTCCCGGCCTGAAGAGAGATCGTCGGTACGCGAACCATCTTACAGGCGGACAGGGCCCGCTTGATCATGCACTGCACCAGGGGTCTCCCGCGAGGGTGGAGTTTCCCCATTCCGCCGGTCGTCTTGAGTCAGTCGTCGTGAGCCTGTCGTCGTGAGCCGGTCGTCGTGAGCCGGTTGAGGATCTGCTCGATCCGACTCCTGATTCCGTACCCCTCGCGGCGCGTCGTTCGATCGTCAACCGCGCTCGCCCGTTTGGTATGTCGTGCCATGTGCGGTGTGACGGCGATGCCCCGCGGAGCTTCCCCGAAGCTCTAACCTTGTCGTAGTTCGCGTCCGCACCCAGCGTGGCAGGTCTGCCTTCGGTGGCTCTCCTCAGCATCCTCAGTGCGGCATCCCGCCCTGCTGCCGCCGTTTTCGCGTGAAAACACGCACCTTTTGCGCGCCTGGACGCGCATGTCTCCGCCTTCCCTCCACTAACTCCTTGATCCCGAAATACTTCTGCGCGGCCTTTGAATTGCGGGTCTATACTATGAACGAGACGAGGAGCGCTATGTTCCACCACATACTGTTTCCGGTCGATTTTTCCGAGCGTTGCAAACAGGCGGTTCCGTTTGTCAAAGCATTTGCAGAACGCCACGGGGCGGCTATCACCCTGATGCACGTGATTCACATTCCCGCCGGCTGCTACGGCGGCATTGAGACCGCGTTCTCGGGCCTCTTCGATGTGGCCGAGATGGAAACCGATGCCAGACGCCAGTTGACCGAATTCTACGCCGGAGGCCGGGAACCCGCTCCGCCCGTGGATGGATACGTCACCTATGGTGACCCGGGCAACGAAATCGTCGGCTTCGCGAAAGACAACCAGGTCGACCTGATCATGATGCCCACCGCCGGTCGCGGCAGGTTCCGCCGCTGGTTGCTCGGCTCCATCACCGCGCAGGTGCTGCACGATGCCGAATGCCCGGTCTGGACCGCCACCCATACCGAAGAGACCGAACTCGGCAAACACGTCGAGTGCAAGCGCATCGTCTGCGCCGTCGGCCGCAGCGAAACCAGTCTCCCGGTGATGCGCCACGCCAAGGACCTGGCCGCCGAATCCGGCGCCACCGTCTCGCTCGTGCATGCCGTACCTGAGCCCGCCACGCCCGAGACGTTCCACGCCGAGGGCCAGCGCCTGCTTGCCGATACCATGGCTGCCGCGCGCCACCAGATCGAGGAATTGCAACTCATTGCCGGCACGCAATGGTCCGTCTGCGTCAAGGCCGGCGAAGTCTCCGAAGTGGTCCGCGAGGCTGCCATGCAGCACGCCGCCGATCTCGTCGTCAGCGGCCGCGGCCGCCTCCCCGAGTGGTTCGGAGGCCTCCGCACCCACGCCTATGCCGTCATCCGCGACTCACCCTGCCCCGTCCTGAGCGTGTGAGGTAGCGTCGCGCGCAGTCACGGGGCTCGCCCCGCACCAGTACCTCGGTCCAGAAATCCGCGCACGCATCGGTCAAAGTGAGCCGGACCCGGTAGTGCTCCAGAGGCTCCCCCTCGTGGACGCGTTTCGACCCTCAGACCCTCCGGTCACGAGCCGAAAGGCTCACGCGTAGCTCGCACTGCAAATGCACGAAGCCAAGTAGGGCAGGCGTTTTCGCCTGCCAACCTGCCCCGCCCGGGAAGTTAGCGAGATCGGAAGAGCGTCGTGTAGGGAAAGAGTGTTCAGAGCCGGGGGGGGGGGGGGGGGGGGGGGGGGGGGGGGGGGGGG
>CAIRBY010000282.1 GCA_903876865.1 uncultured Acidobacteriia bacterium | reverse complement strand
CGGCAGCCGTTTCACCGTCGCCTTCCCCTGGCAGGCGCCGGCGGAGGTGGGACACGCCGAACCGCTGCTCCAACAGGCGCTGCCGGGGACCAGCGCGGCCGCGGCCGGGCTGGTGCGGGCCGCCGGAATCCGCGCCATCAAGCAGGTCCGGATCCCGGACCTGCTCACCGCGCAAGGCAGCGCGCTCACGGCGGTGGTGCTCTTCGATGCCTCAGGCGCGGGCGCGGACCTCATGAACTCCTACTGCGAGGAGCTCTCCAAGGGCGTATCGATTCACCCCATCGCGACCTTGCCGGTCGCGATGGCGGCCAATGACCACTCCTGCGACTGTATGGCCCTCCTGCCCCTGCCCGTACCCCTGCGCCTGCTGTTTCAGGAACTCGACCAGACCGTGCACAGCCTCCCGGCCGGCGCCCGGGTCGAACTCTGGAACGCGGGCGTGGCTCTGGCCGCTCCCCGGATTCTGGCCGTGGGAGAGGCCGCGGCGAAGCCCTCGCTGCTGCGCACCGGCTTGATGGCGCGCGGCTACGAAGTGATCCCCGCGCTCTGGAACCAGGTGGAGGCGATCGCATCCGGCAGCGCTCACCTGATTCTGGTGCTGGCACAGCCGGAGACCCCGGATGCGCTGGAACTGCTGCGTGCCCGCCACCCGCGCGTGCCGGTGCTCGTGGTGGGCGATCCCCCCCCAGGGCTGGAAACCGGTGCGGCGGGCCGCGCGGATCTGTATCTGGCCGCGCCCGTATCCCCGCACATGGTGCATTTCTCGATTGTGGATCTGCTCGCCGCGCAGTGGAGGCAGGCTTGCGCCGGAGGCGGGCAGCTCGTGCAACTCCCGGAGACGAAACATGACTGAACCTCTGGTGCCGGGCGCATCGCCCGATCCGTCCTCATCCCCGAATCTGCCCGCACCGCTGATTCTGGTGGTGGACGACGATCCGTTCATCCCCGAAATCGTAGGGCCGATGCTGGCGCGTGAACAGTACCGGCTGGCCTTCGCCGCCGATGGGCGGGAGGGCCTGCAACTGGCGGCCGAGACCCCGCCGGACCTGATGCTGGTGGACCTGATGATGCCGTTCGTGGATGGCCTGGGCGTGAGCCGGGCCATGCGCGCCGACCCCGCCCGCCGCCACATCCCGATCATCATGATGAGCGTCTACAACGACCGCGCCAATCTGGTCACCGCGCTCGAAAACGGCGTCGATGAATTCATCTCCAAACCTCTCGCCGGAGACGAATTGCGCGCGCGCGTG
This sequence comes from uncultured Acidobacteriia bacterium, assembly GCA_903876865.1. Taxonomy (GTDB): domain Bacteria; phylum Acidobacteriota; class Terriglobia; order Bryobacterales; family Bryobacteraceae; genus Solibacter. Next base: position 6,605 of record CAIRBY010000282.1, on the reverse strand, counting down.
CGCACCATGCTGCGCATCAAACGGCAGTTCGACGAATTGACCCGGCTGATTCAGCAGCGGCAGAAGTTCACCCGCATGCTCATTCACGATTTCCGCTCCCCGCTGACCGTGATTTCCAGCGGCTGCGATCTGCTCCGCATTTCGGGCGGGCTGCGCGAAGAGCAATTGCGCTGGCTCACCGGCATCGCTTCCAGCAGCGAGCGGCTCTCCTCCTACACGGATCAGGTGCTGCTGATGGCCGCTTCCGAGAGCGGCGGACTCACCCCGGAACGCGGCCCGGTTCAGTTGCCGGACCTGCTCGCGAAAGTCATGGAAGGCCTGGCTCCGGCGGCGGCGCGGCGCAATGTGACCGTCGCCCTGGAGTGTCCGGAGGAGTCGCCGGACGTGCTGGTGGATACCCCGCTGATGTACCGCGCCGTGGAAAATCTGATCGGCAACGCGATCGAATTTTCGCCCGCGCACGCGGAGATCTCCGTACGCTGCCACTCGGAAATGGCGGGTGAGCGGCGGATTGCGAGCGTGCGCGTGGCGGATCTGGGCCCGGGCATCCGCGAGGAGTTCCGCGAACATGTGTTCGATGAATTCGCGGTGGGGGAACGGCGCGCCACCGGCAAGTTCCGGATCGGCTTGGGCCTGGCATTCTGCCGGATGGTGGCGGAGTTGCACCGCGGCGGCATTGACCTGAAGCCGAACCAGCCCACCGGCTCCATCTTCACCATGCACTGGCCGGCCGGGTAGACCCTTCCGCGCCCCTCGCAAGTCCTCGCAAGTCCTCGCAGTCCTTCGCAAGGTAGGGCAGGCGGTTCCGCCCAATGCCGCTTAAACAAGCCACTCTACGGGCGTCCCGGCCTTTCGTGGGGCGGTCCCCCCGGATCGTGTCTGACAATCGCGGCCGACGCCCTCGCCGGCCTTTAGATCGGGTCGCAGGCATCTGATTCTTCATGGGAATAGCGGAACCAGGGGGTCCCGCGCGGAGGAGGGCGTCCGCCCCACCAGGACCGCGCAATTCGGTGCCGAGGCTTAGTGATGTGGCATTGGGCGGTCGCGCCGCCTTCGCGCAGCCGCACCTTCAGACGTGGCGGAAGAAATGCACCAGGCGGGGGTAGCGCTCCGGCGGCAGCGAGTCCCGCCAGAAGGGGTCGATTCCCACCCATAGCGCCTCGGGATCGCGTCTCCTCACCAGGTTCTCCAGGATGGACATGGCTTGGACGGTCTCCCCCGCGAGGGCGTGGTCCATGGCTTTCTGTATCGCCGGCGGATCGATCGGGTCATCGGTCTCATCCGGAAATTCCGGCGACGGGACGGCGGCATCGCTGCTATTGTCCTGGCCGAGGGACTGGCAGTAGGCGCGCACGCGGCGCATCCCGCGCATCGCCCACTCCTGTCCGGCGCACAGCAGCAGGGCTTCGTCGAAGTGCTCCTCGGCATCGGCGTAGCGGCTCTCCCCGAGCGCGCACCAGCCCAGACCGGCATGGGCCAGCGCGCTCGCCGGTTCGCGCGCTTCCACTTGCCCGTAGAGCCAGGCGGCCTGTTCGAACTCACCGCAGGGAAGGCAGAAGACCGTGGCGGCGAAAACAGCGGCCACGTTATCCACGCTCAGTGCGGCGCGGTTGAGCTGGACGAAATCCAGACCCTCGCGCCAATCCCAGGATTGCAGCACGCGCGTGGCGGTGAGGGCGAGGGATTTGTTCAGCGGCGCCTGCTCGTCCGCCAGGCAGGAGAGGTAGCACGAGGCTTCTTCTATACCGCCGGGTGCGCACACTCCAGAGAGCGTGGTGGAGAGCAGTTTGCAGAGCCAGTATTCGGCGCTGGTTTCCGAGGCTGGCCGGGAATCCGCGGGCGAAGCGCTGAGGGCGAAGCGGCGCGCCGCCTGTTCCATATGGCGGAACGAACCCAATTGCACCAGAGCGGCATTGAGGCGGTCGAAGCGCAAAATATCTTCCGGAGGGCCCGGCAAGAGCGGCACGCGCATCCGGACCGCGGAGGTGAGGCGGCTGACAACCTGACGAACCCGGAAGCTGAAATCCTCTTCCGCCTGCCAGCGGCAGGCCGCCGAATCCAGAAGTCTCGGTGCAACCGGATCCTTCCCATCGCCCGATTCCCTGTGTTCACTGACTTCAAAGACCCGCGCAGTCAGCAGCAGGCGATCGTCCTCGGCCTGAATCCCCGCCTCCAAAGCGAACCGGCAGGACCGTTCGGCCTCGGAGCCCGGCTTCGCCACCACGAAGTGCTTGTCCGCCTCCACCGTGTCCTGAATCAGCGTTGCCACCCGCGCGAGTTCGGCGGCGGCAACGGGGTTACTGCCCTGCTGCCGCGGGGCTTGGATGCGGATCGTCCGTTCCAGCGTCATGCGCACTGCCGCAAGGTGGGGCCCATCCGGACCCGCCGGTACGGGCCGCGAGATCCTGGGAATATAAGTTCCCTTATCGAATTCAATCAGGACGGAGTAACTGCCGGGGCGCGCAACATGGTAATACTCCACCAGTTTCTCCCGCAGCCTGCCCACTTGAGTGCGCACGATCGACTGATAGCGGGGATCGAAATCCTCGCGCCGGTGGAGCACACAGACCGCGATCGTGTATTCCTTCAGTTGGTCGCGCTCGCCCGCCAGAGTCTTCTCGACGCAGAAATCCAGAATGGCGCCTAGCGTGGGAGACGTGCGAAAACCCGGACTGTTGCGGATGGCCGTGAGCTGCTCGCGAATCTCGTTTAACTCCGGAAACGTCGATTCCGGCGGCAGCCCGAGAGCGGGCGGCACGGCTCCCTCAGTGGCAGCGGCATCGGCCTGAAATTCGTTACTCGGAATCTTCGGGGTCCGTGGTATCGTCACAACACTTCTGCGCCTCAGCCTTCTCGGTTCTCATGATATCTCTTTTTTTCCTCCCCGCACGTCAATTGACCGCTACGCATGGGAAGGACTAAGATTGGGGAGGCGGAACGTTACCAAATTACACAGTCGGCGAGCCCGAAACGCCGGCATTACTTAAGTCCAATCTATGTCCCGCAGCGAGATTCTGGTTATCGACGACGATCCCGAAATCCGGAGTAATTTACGGGACCTGCTGGAGTTGCACGGCTACGGCGTGACCGTAGCGGAGAACGGACTGGAGGGCTTGGCGGCCGCGCTCGAACACTCCCCGGACCTGATTGTGTGCGACGTCATGATGCCGGAAATGGATGGCATCGAAGTGGTGCGGCGCCTGCGCACGGTGGAAGTGGGATTGTGCCCGCCCGTAATCTTCCTCACCGGACTCGATGATGAGGCGAGCGTCTCAACGGGTTTGTCCTCCGGCGCGGACGACTATCTGATCAAGCCATTCATGGCGCCCAAACTGCTGCGGACCATTGAAGCACGGCTGCGGCGGCAGGAACAGATGACCCGCTTCCACGATTCGCGCGCCGGCAACATGGCCAGGCAGTTCGGCGACCTGTTACCCTCCGACGTGCTGGAACCGCTCGAAGCGGTGGAGAAGTGCGCGGCGGCGATGCGTTCGGCGGTGAAACCCCTGGCGCCCGCGGCCGTGACCACCATGGGCCGCCAAATCGCCCGCCTGGTCTGGCGCACCCGCAAACGCCTGGAGAACTACGCGCTGGTGCTCGAACCGGCGTCTTCCAACCACAACCTGGGCGTGCTCACCGACCACCCGCTGCATCCCTCCCTGGCTTCGGCGGTGGTGACGGAGACGGCCACCGAAATCGCCTCCCTGGCCGACCGTTCCTCGGACCTCCGCCTGGAGGTGCAGGGCATGCATACCCGCATCCCGGCCTGGGCTCTGCGCAAAGCCGTCCTCGAGCTCGCCGATAACGCCTTCAGCTTCTCTTCCCCGCGCGAAACCGTGAAGATTCATTGGGATACGAAGGCCGGCTCAAGACTGGTGGTGACCGATCAGGGACACGGACTGCCCGAACCGTGGAGCCACGCCAAGTGCCTGGACGAGTGGCGCCGGTTCCAGTTGCAGCGCAACCTCTCCGGCCAGCCAATGGGCCTGGCCGCCTGCGCGTATCTGCTGGAAACCTACGGCTCCTCCCTGCACTTCCGCGAGTTGAATCCTGGCCTCGAAGTCTCTTTCGACCTGGTGCCCGGCGACCCCGGCAGCCCCGCCTGAACCGCCGGATTCCGCGGCGGCTCGTGCGTCTACAACCCTGAATTGACCGTCACTTAACAGTCATTTGCGTTCGGCTTGTAAGCACCGCGCCTACACTGTTCAATAGAGCGCCCGGGTGAGGTGTCCTCCGCAGCTTGAGAATCCCGGAGGACAGGGTTGGCGCCGCCCGCTGATGGGGCGCAAGAAAATGGCAGCCCACCCCGTCGTAGAGGTTTTCGGTCACGATATGAACACATTCGATCAGTTCATTTTCAAACCGGCGGTTGACCCTGCCGGCGTCTGTTCATCGGGCGATGCGGCCCTGCGCGGTTTCGAAGCGAACCAACCGGCGCAGGATCAGGCTTCGCGGAGCGGGGAAGCGCGCGAGGGTGGACCTGCAGCGGCTTCCCCGCCCCACGCTACCTTGGCCCAAACCAACCCGGCCACCGGTTATCGAAGAAGGGCCGGACGACCGTGCCACTGCGCCGCGCGCGGCATTCCCTGCGTGCACCGTCCCCACGCCGCCGCCATGCCCACGGCAGTGCCTGCGGCGTGGAACAGCCAAACCTATGCCCCGCGGGTTCTGCCCCAAGGCACACCCCAGCGGCCACCGGCGCCGGTAGAGAGATTGGCGCGTAGCGGCGCGGCGCAGACGGGCGATACCGAGTGGCTGGCATCCCTGCTGGAGGGCCGTGTGCTGGCCGGCAGTGTGGTGCCGGGGCCGGAATTGCGGCATTGCCGGGAACTGACCCGGCAGTTGGAGTATCTGCTCGGCCAGATCGACCACATCCGCACGGGCATCGAAGAGTTGTGCGGTTCCGGGCGCATCGCCGATTCGCCCATCGCCGCCGGCTTGCTGGGCGCCTCCAGCCGCAAAGTGTTGCGGACGCTGATGCGCGGAAATCGCGACACGGGCCTGGCGCTGGCGAAATTGCGCAACCACTGCGCGGACCTGGAAGTGGCGCTGGCGGGGACCTTTGACGACCACGAGCGCGGCCTGCTCCAGATCCAACTCCGGCACCTGGAGTGGATCGACAGCCAGATCGACGAATTGGAGTCCGATATCGAACACGCTCTCGCGCCCCACCAGGACCTGATCGGGCGCCTGTTGACGATCCCGGGCGTGAATCGCGCCACGGCGTGGACCCTGCTGACGGAACTGGGCACCGACCTTTCCGCCTTCGGCGACGCCCGCCAACTGGCGGTCTGGGCCGGCCTGGAACCTGCACAACAGGACGCGGGACGCAGACCGAGCCACCCGCAACACCCCAACCACAGCCTGCGCCGCGCGGTGTGCGAAGCCGCCTGGAGCGCCTCACTCACCACAGGCACGTACCTGAACACCACCTGCCGCCGGATGACCGAACGCATGGGAGAGGACCGGGCGATTCTGGCCCTCGCCAATCACCTGCTCTCGATGATCTTCCAGGTGATCAAGGAAGGCTGGGTCTACCGCGAGCGGGGACCCGGGCTGGGGTCCGGGCAGGGACTCGAAATGGGACTCGATACGGGGCTCGATACGGGGCTCGATACGGGGCTCGATACGGAATACATCGGCCCCACAACTCTGGCGGAAGCGCTGCGGCGGGGCACAACGCCGGGACTGGTGCGCGGCGCGGCGCCGCGAGCGATCCGGCGCGCTCCCGGCCGTCCCTGCCTGTGCGCCGTGCGCGGGATTCCCTGCACGCACCACAAGCAAGCGCTGGGGGAGGAAACCGCGTAGCCGGTCACCCGCTGGTAAGCGCACGCGCCACCCGCTGACTCCCGCACCGGGCCTGTATGTTCCTGCTCCCACGCGGACAGAACATCGCCCCTCATTTCAACCGAGGTACGGCAGGCGTCTCCGCCTGCCCACTCCTCCGCCGTGCCGGGCCGGCAAGCCCATCCCGCGCACGCATCCATCATCCCTTCCTACCGCCCGCCAGCACCGCCCGCGCCCTACGCCCCTTTCGTCAGTACCCTTCGCCAGTACCTGAAACCGGGCCGATTTTGTGAACTCCGGTCTTATGAACTTGAGCGCCGGCTGACCTTCATAGTAGACTGAGGCCTGCACATTGTGGCTCAGCGCCGCGAGGCTGAGTTTCTGCCTGTGCGGGGCTCGCCGAGCCGAAAGGGTGTGGGTGAAGCATGAATCGAGCATTGGTCCTGCTGGTGGCGTTGAGCGGCCTCGCCGGTCTGGCGAGCGCGAAATCGGCACTGCTCATCGATGACGGGACATCCCTTGTCCTGGGCTCTGAAGCGATCGTGAGCGCGCGATTGGTCAACGCCGGGTACACCGTAACCACGAATAACGGTGTTCCCTCCGGTAGCCTCGCCAGTTACGCGCAGGTTTGGGATCTCCGCTTTGTGACCGCCCTCGCCAGTGGCGAAATCACCAGTTTCATGACCTACTTGACGGGCGGCGGCTCGCTCTTCCTGCTGGGAGAAAACCAGGCCTTTCTCACCCGCGACAATAGCTTTATCCCCCTCTTCACGGCGGCGGGCGGGGGTGCGGTGTCGATCTCCCAAACCGCCGGTTCG
>CAIRBY010000281.1 GCA_903876865.1 uncultured Acidobacteriia bacterium | reverse complement strand
GCCCTGTCCCACAAGCGGACACCTCCCCTTCCCCCCTCTCCTTCCTTCCGCCTGAAACGTCAAAGTGTTACGCTAAACAGCGATTGGCAGATGCCGTGCCCTACCGCACGGGAACTCACATGGATATTCAACGCAAAGATGCCGGCAAGAAGCGTCTGATCCGCCGCCTGATCGTCGGCGTCATCCTCATCGGCGCGCTCGTCGCCGCCGGCCTCGGCGTCTCCCGCCTCAAACCCGCTCCCCCCTCCGTCGATCTCTCCGCCCAGTGGCCCGGCACCGTCCAGCGCGGCCCCATGACCCGCGATGTCCACGGCCTCGGCACCCTCGTGCCCGAGGAAACCATGCTCATCCCCGCCACCACCGAGGGACGCGTCCAGCGCATCCTCATCCGCCCCGGTACCCCCGTCAAGGCCGATTCCGTCATCATGATCCTCACCAGCCAGGAGCTGGAAACCGACCTCCTCAACGCCGAGTACGCCACCAAGGCCGCCGAAGCCGATTACGAAAATCTCAAGGTCACTCTCCAGAAGCTCAACCTCGACATGCAATCCACCGTCGCCCAGGTCGATGCCGATCGGAGCACCGCCAAACTCCAGGCCGACCGCGACGCCTTCCTCGCCAAGGAAGGCCTCTTCAGCGAAGTCGATGCCAAAATCTCCGCCGTCAAAGCCCAGCAGCTCGGCAGCCGCCTCGAACTCGAACAGAAGCGCATCTCCATCAACTCCTCCGCCGAACAGGCCCAACTCGCCGCCGCCAAAGTCAAGGTCGATCAGCTCCGCGGCCAGTACAATCTCAAGAAGAGCCAGGTCGAGCAGCTCAAAGTCCGCGCCGGCTTCGATGGCATGCTGCAACAGCTCCCCACCCCCGTCGAAGAGGGTCAGAAGGTCGCCGCCGGCACCCCGCTCGGCAAGGTCGCCCAACCCTCCAAGCTCAAGGCCGAATTGAAGATCGCCGAAACCCAGGTCAAAGACGTCTCCATCGGCCAGCGCGCCACCATCGATACCCGCAACGGCGTCATCGAAGGCCGCGTCTCCCGCATCGATCCCTCCATCCTCAACGGCACCGTCACCGTGGACGTCGCCCTCATCGTCGGCAAGGACGGCCTCCCCAGGGCGCCCGCCCCGATCTCAGCGTGGATGGCACCATCGAACTCGAACGCCTCAGCGACGTCCTCTACGTCGGCCGCCCCGTCTTCGGCCAGCAGGATAGCACCGTCCAGATCTTCAAGCTCGAGCCCGATGGCAAGTACGCCAATAAAGTCAAAGTCGTCTTCGGCCGCACCTCCGTCAGCACCATCGAAATCAAGGATGGACTCAAGGTCGGCGACCGCGTCATACTCTCTGACATGTCCGCGTATGACACGTATCCCCGCATCAAGTTGAACTGATGAATTGGAACTAACATTCCGCGAAACTCGTACGTAGAAGGGAAATGAACATGGACAACGGCTCCCAACCGCTGCTTCGGCTCGACGCAGTCAGCAAGGTCTTCGTCACCGACGAGGTCGAAACGCACGCCCTCCAGAGCATCCACTTTGACGTGAAAAAGGGCGAATACCTCGCCATTTCCGGCCCCTCGGGCTGCGGCAAATCCACTCTGCTCGCCATCCTCGGCCTGCTCGATACACCCACCGGCGGCACCTCCTACCTCAACGGCCAGCCCGTCACCGGACTCAAATTGAGCGAGCGCGCCCGCATCCGCAATCGCGAAATCGGCTTCATCTTCCAGGCCTTCAATCTGATCGGCGATCTCACCGTCTACGAAAACGTGGAACTGCCCCTCACCTACCGCGGCATGCCCGGCGCCGAGCGCAAACGCCGCGTACAGGAATCGCTCGAGCGCGTCGGCATGTCCCACCGCATGAAGCACTACCCCTCGCAGCTCTCCGGCGGTCAGCAGCAGCGCGTCGCCGTCGCCCGCGCCCTCTCCGGCGACCCCCTGATCCTGCTCGCCGATGAACCCACCGGCAACCTCGATTCCGCCAACGGCGAAGCCGTCATGAGCCTCCTCCGCGAACTCCACGCCGCCGGCTCCACCATCTGCATGGTGACCCACGACCCCCGCTACGCCGAATTCGCCGACCGCACCGTCCGCCTCTTCGATGGCCGCATCGTCGAAGAACACTCCGAAACCGCCAACTAAGTAGGGCAGGCGTTTCCGCCTGCCAACTCTTCCTATGCCTCTGCCATCCGCTTCCGCCCGCCAACGTTTCCGATGCAACCGGTGGGGCAGGCGTTTCCGCCTACCGATTTTTCCCGCAGTCCTAAGGAGCTTCCCATGCCCGTAACCTCCCGCCGCTTCCCGAACGCAAAATTCGCCGCTCTCCTCGCCCTCCTCGCCGGCGTGCTCAATGCCACCGTCATCCGCACCCCGCCCGCCGAGTTCCGCGCCACTTACTCGCTCTCGCCCGCCGGACGCGTCATCCTCCAGAACCTCTACGGCGATGTCGAAATCACCGCCTGGGACCGCGACGAAGTCCAGGTGCTGGCCACCCGCCACTCCCCCTCCTCCGCCCTCCTCAACGATTCCCTCCTCAATGACGCCCGCGTCGTCGTCGAGACCTCCGCCGGACTCGTCTCCATCCACACCCTCTACACCGGCGCCGCCTCTGCCCGCCCCGCCAGCGTCGATTACCGCATCAAAGTCCCCCGCGGCGCCAACCTCGAAAACATCCGCCTCGTCAACGGCGGACTCTCCCTCAGCGGCCTCTCCGGCCCCGTCAAAGCCTCTTCCGTCAACGGCAGCATCCGCGCCGAAAAACTCGCCGGAGAGGTCGAACTCTCCACCATCAACGGCCGCCTCGACGCCGAGTTCCAGCAACTCACCAGAACCCACGCCATCTCCCTGCGCTCCGTCAACGGCCCCATCCGCCTCAGCCTGCCCGAGGGAGCCGCGGCCACCATCTTCGCGCGCAATCTCAGCGGCGGCATCCAATCCGAATTCGCCCGCTCCTGGCGCACCCCGGAGGGCCACCGCCTCGATGCCGACCTCCACGGCGGCGGCGCCCGCATCCACCTCCAAAACGTCAACGGCGGCATCTCCATCCACTCCTCCTGGCCGCGCCCGCCCCTCTCCCCCACCTCCTAGCGCGGCCCCCCGGGACCGGTGCTTCCGACACCGGCCCCGCCCCTCATCCACTCCGCCGCCCCCCCCCGGGCAGGTGTCACTTTCCCCAATCGCCGTCTAGTTGCCGCGTGTGCCAGTCCCGCGTACAGCACTCATTCGGCGACAATCGAAGTTGGCGATGCCAACGAAAAAAGGCCGCCCGGCCGTCTCACAACACCAAGGGGATCTGAATACTACCTACCCCGGCCTCCGGCCTCCGGCGACCGATTCCGTATGGGCCAGGTTCCAGCCATGCAATGCCTGCTGCTCGACATCGTAGCCGCTGCATTCTCGTGCTTCTTCGTCACCAAGGATGAATCCGTACACGCCGATCTTTGCCTGCCGCCCGGGCACCGGAACACGCAGTCCTCTTCGTCTTCATCGCGCATCCACTGGCTTTTGCCGCGATGGCACTGCTCTGGCCCCTGTATCACGCGCCCGCCGGAGCAGT
>CAIRBY010000280.1 GCA_903876865.1 uncultured Acidobacteriia bacterium | reverse complement strand
CGACTGGAAAAGGCAGGCAAGCCAATACCGTTGAGAAACTCCCGTTCGGCGATTGGTAGGGTAGGCGGTTCCGCCTGCCAACTTCGCGGGCTTGCTGGTTGGCAGGCGAAAACGCCTGCCCTACTGAGGCACTGGTCCTGCTCGGGCTTCGGAGCATCAGATGCCTCCGACGATCAACCGGCGCTGGGATGTCCACGCAGTCGAACGTAGGGTAGGCGGTTCCGCCTGCCAACTTCGCGGGCTTGCTGGTTGGCAGGCGAAAACGCCTGCCCTACCGGGCTTCGAGGCGGCGGCCGCGGTCCAGGGGGACCGCCCCACGAACACCTGCAAAGGGGCGGATGGAAGCGGCTGCGCGACTCAGCCGTCGATGAGGGCTTCGACGTGGGCGGCGGAGGCGGAGCCGAGTCCGGCAAGGTTGTAGCCGCCCTCGAGCATCGAGACGACGCGGCCATCGGTAATTCCCATCACGGCGTGGGTGAGGTCGGCGAAATCTTCGTCTTCGAGAGTGAAGCGTCCGAGGGGATCGCCGATGCGGGAATCGAAGCCGGCGGAGATCAGCACCAGATCGGGGCGGAAGTTGGCGGCGGCGGGAAGCAGGCGATCCTGCACTGCGCCGAGGATCTCTTTGCGGCCCGCGCCGGCGGGAAACGGGAAGTTCATGGTGGCGCCTTCGCCGGCGCCTTCGCCGGTCTCATCGGCGCGCCCGGTGCCGGGGTAGAGCGGCCACTGATGGGTGCTGAAGAAGAAGACGGAGGGGTCCTGGTAGAAGATGTCCTGGGTGCCGTTGCCGTGATGCACGTCCCAATCCACGATCATGATGCGGGCCATGCCGTGGGCGCGCTGCGCGTACCGGGCGGCGATGGCGATGTTGTTGAAGATGCAGAAGCCCATGCCGTGGCTGGCGTTGGCGTGATGGCCGGGCGGGCGCAGCAGGCAGAAGGCGTTGCGGGCAGCGCCGGTGGCCACGGCATCCACCGCGGAGAGGGCGCCGCCGACGGCGCGTAGAGCCACGTCCCAGGAGCTGGTGGTGATTTCGGTATCGCCGGTGCTGAGGAACGGAACGCCGGAATCGATATCGTGCTGTGCGGTCTTGAGGTAGTGGGGGGTGTGGCAGAGGAGGACTTCGTCTTCGGTGGCGATGCGGGGACCGGCGCGGCGCATGCGGGCGACAAGTCCAGCGCGCTCCATACCGTGCTTGACGGCGTCGAAGCGCTCGGGGCGCTCGGGATGATCGCGGCCTGCCAGGTGTCCCCGGCAGTGCGCGTCCGCCACAAATAAGCTGATGTCACTCATAGGACGAGTTCTCCTACTTTCGCACACCGGACTGCCCGCTCACACACCCCACCTCAAACCCCGCGGCGGGGACCCCACAGATCGACGTGGAGGCGCGGGCTATACCGGTAGCCTTCCCGCTTGCAGATCTCGGCCAGCCACTGGCCGCGCTCGCGCAGGGCCGTGGGCTCGGTGCCTTCCGGCATGAGGATGACGCGGCCGCGATCGGCGTGCAGCGTCTGGATGAGCGAGCCTGCCTCCTTCAGATCTTCGGCGGCCTGGATCACGAACTTCAACTGGTAGTCATACGCCGCCATGAGTTGCGCGAGCACGGGCACCTGAATGCGCAGGCGCTCGTGGCGCTCTTTCCACTGCGGATCATCGGGCGTGGAGTTGGCGAGTTTGGGGCTGATGCTCATCAGATTGCAGGCCACGGGGGCGAAAACGGTGCCGGCGGTCTCTATGGTGATGTGGAGTCCGCACTCGCGCAGGAGCACGGTGAGCTCGGCGATCCCGGGCGCGAGCATGGGCTCGCCGCCGGTGACGACGACGTGGCGCGCTCCGTAGCCGGAGACCTCGGCAGCGATCCGTCCCGGGGAGTATTCGGAGCCTTCGGGGTTCCAGGAGGTGTAGGGCGTATCGCACCCGGAACAGCGCAGATTGCAGCCGCTGGAGCGGACGAAGACGGAGGGCACGCCGAGGAGCGAGCCCTCGCCCTGAATCGAGTAGAAGATTTCAGCGATCCGCAATGCCGGCCTCTTCAAAGCCCTTGCGGCGCAAGAGGCAGGCATCGCACTGGCCGCAGGGGCGGTCGCCGGGACCGGGATCGTAGCAGCTGAAGGTGAGTCCGAACTCAAGGCCGAGTTCGTGGCCCAATTGGACGATGCCGGCCTTGGTGAGGTGGAGCAGCGGGGTGTGGATCTTGACGTGGGTGGTGCCCTCCACGCCGGCGCGGGTGGCCAGGTTGGCGAGGCGCTCGAAGGCCTCGATGAATTCGGGGCGGCAATCGGGATAGCCGGAATAATCGAGCGCGTTGACGCCGATGAAGATATCGGAGCACTCCAGCACTTCGGCCCAGGCGAGGGCGAAGGAGAGGAAGATGGTGTTGCGGGCGGGCACGTAGGTGATGGGAATGCCGTGGCCCATATCCCCGGCGGAGCGGCCCTTGGGGACCTCGATGGCGCTGGTGAGGGCGGAGCCGCCGAAGGCATCGAGGCCGATTTTGGCGACCATGTGGCGCTCGGCGCCGAGGGCCTGCGCCACGCGCGCGGCGGCGGCGAGTTCGACTTTATGGCGCTGGCCGTAGTCGAAGGAGAGCGCAAAACAGGAGTATCCCTCGCGGCGCGCCAGCGCCAGACACGTGGCCGAATCGAGGCCTCCGCTCAATAAACAGACCGCCCTCTTCAATTTTCGCAACCTACCTTGTTAAATTGGGTTTAAGCTAACATCTCCATGGTACTGCGTCGAATTACGTTCGCGAGCGCAGCCTGCGCCGCGATTTTGTGGGCACAGGCTCCCACCGCCCCGATCATCAGCCCTCGCGGGGTGACGAATTTCTTCACGCAGGAACCTGCGCCGGGCACGGTGGCGCAGGGCGGCCTGGTGCAGATCAGCGGCCTGAATCTGGGTCCGGCGGCGGGCCTGACGGCAACCGAGTTGCCCTGGCCGACCACGCTGGGCGATACGCAGGTGACGATCGGCGGCAAGGCTGCGCCGATTTACTCGGCGACTCCCGGGAAGATTGTGGCGCAGGTGCCGGTGGACGCAAATACCGGGCTGGTGAATGTGACGGTGCGCCGCGGGAGCGGGACCGCCGTGGTGGCGAGCGCGCCTGCGAAAGTCACGGTAGCGGCGATGGCGCCGGCGATCCGCGCGGCGGACGATTCGGGCGGGGGCATTCCGTGGGGCAAGGTGACGGCGCAGACGATCGCGACCACGGCCAGCGGACTGGGGCCGACGACTCCGGCGCTGACCTCTGGCGCGGCGGGTCCGGCGGACGCTCCGGCGATTCCCAATGCGGCGATCACGGCATTTGTCGGCGGACTGCCGGCGACGGTGACGGCCACGGCGTCCACTACCCGTCCGGGCGAGTTCGACGTGAAGATCACTGTTCCCAAGGGCGCGCGTGCGGGAGACCTGATCACCTTCTTCGCGGGGCGGCAGGCGGCCAACCCGATGCTGTTCCAGCCGGCCAAAGCGGCCGAGGTACTGGCGGTGGCACTGCCGGCGCAGACGCCCGCGATTACGGCGCTTTCCGACACCGGCGTGGACGGGATGTATCTGCTGGCGACAGCCGCGCGCGATAAAGACGGCTGCTACCCGGCCTACAGCGTGGACGTGCGGGCCAAGGCGATTGCGGCGGTGGCGGATTGCCTGACCAGCGTGAACGCCAATGCGCAGCCGCTGGCGGTGCCGCCGAACGCCAATGCGATCGGGGCGCTGGTGGGTCCGCCGGCGGGGGATGCGCAGACCGGCATCAGTTCCACGGTGGAGATTTTCAGCGCGGGCGCGGACCCGATGAAGGTGACGCTGCCTTCGGCGGCGAGCACGCTGACGGCGACGCCGGATTCGCTGGCGGCGCTCTTGCCGGGCAAGCCTCCGCAGGCGGCGGTGATCGACCCGGCGACGGGCGACGTGCAGACGGGGGCGGCGGGGGGCGGCGCGGCAGGAGGAGCGGCTGGAGGAGCGGCAGGAGGAGCAAACCAGCCGGTTCCGCCGGTCGATGTGAACGGCATGAAGAGCGTGCTGGCCTCGGGGAGCGTGGGCGGGAACCGCTTCGCGGTGGTGGTGGGCGACGATGCGCTGAAGCCGACGAAGGCGGCGTTTGCGATCGTGAATCAGGCGGGCACGGCATCGATCACGAAGGATTTTCCCGAGGGATGGCTACCGCTGCTGAGTGCGGAGGCGCCGGCGCGTCCCAACCAGACTGCGCCCAACCCGCCCCCGACCGAACCGGCGCTGTATGACACTGCGACCCGGCAATTCTACGTGCTGGCGCGGGCGGCGGACGCATCGAAGGACGCGTTCCTCGCGTTTGCGCTGACGGATACGGATCCGCGCGTGATTCCCTTCCCCGATGGCTGGTTCGCGGCATCCTGCACGGCGGATATACGGTTGCTGCCGCTCGACCTGGTGGGTCAGGTGGCAGTGGCGGGCGCGCAGGTGGCGGAGACGGCGTACAAAGCCTCCTGCGCGGCGACGGCGTTCCTGACGGTCAATCTGGCCAAGGGCACCATGGAGGCGGTGACGCTGAGCGATCAGGGACAGATCCGGGTGCCTTCGACCAAGGCCGATGTTTCGCTGGCGCTGATGAACAATTACGTGTACGCGGTGAAGCTGGATAGTACGCGCGCGACCACGAGCGACACGCTCTACGTGCTGGACGGGGTGAACGGAAATGCGGGCAGGATGGCCGACGGGCCGATCGCGGTGCTGCGGATGCCGCTAAGGCTGCGCGGCGCGGTGCACGGCTGCTGG
>CAIRBY010000279.1 GCA_903876865.1 uncultured Acidobacteriia bacterium | reverse complement strand
CGAGGAAATCGGCGGGCGTGTTGTCGATGTAGATATCGGGGGGCACGCCGTAGTTCTCCATGTTCTTGCCGTCGGCGGTGAAGACTCCGGCGCCGGGGGTGCGAATCGCCGAGCCATCGAGCAGCGTGAACGAACCGGTGCCGATCACCTGTCCGGAGGTGGGCACTCCGATGAGTTTGCCGAGGCCGAGGGCGCGGAAGCCATCGGGGAACATCTCGGCATCGCTGGCGGAGCGTTCGTTCTGCAGCACCACCATGGGGCCGAAGAAGGTGGAGCCGGGGCGCTTCACGTCGAGCGAATCGCGGCCGCGCGTCACCTGGTAGGACTTGCGCTGATTGAGAATCTGCAGCAACTCCTGATCGATGCCGCCGCCGCCGTTGAAGCGCTGATCGATGATCAGGCCCTTCTTATCCTGATTCTCCAGCAGGTCCCTCTGGAACTTGGCGAGCGAAGGCGCATCCATGGCCTTGATGTGCAGGTAGCCGATTTCGCCGTTGGTGAGTTTGGCGACCATCTGTTTGCGGTCTTCGACCCAGCGATCGTATTGCAGGTTGCTCATCGCGGCGGCGGCGAGCGGTTCCAGATCGATGGTCCACGCGCCCTCCGCGGAGGGCTTGGAATTGACCAGGAACTCGAACTTGCGGCCAGGCAGGATGTTGAAGAGCTTCCAGTAATTCTCGCTGGTCTTCAGCTCCTTGCCGTTGACGGCGAGGATGTAGTTGCCGGGCGCGAGTTTGACGTAATCGTGATCGGCCGGGCCTTTGCGGTAGATGTAGCTGACCTTGTAGAAGCCGCTGGCATCGGGCTCCAGATCGAAGCCGGGATAGCGGGTGGCGATGCGCTCGGCGGGCGTGCCCTGCACCGGCAGGCGGCTGCCGCCGGAGACGCCGGTGTGCGAGGCATTGAGATCCCCGATCATCTCCATGATGAGGTTGTGCAACTCCTCGGTATCGTCGATGTGCGGGAGCAGGGCTTCGTACTTGTCCTTGGCCGCGGCCCAGTTGACGCCGTGCATCTGCGGATCGTAGAAGCGATTCTTCATCACGCGCCACGCCTCTTCGAAGACCTGGCGGCGTTCGGCGGCGATATCGATTTCCATCTTGACGGAGAAGGGAATGCGGCGCGGCGCGGCTCCGGTTGTGGCCGTGCCGGCAGCAGGTGCGGCCGCTGCGGCGCCACCGCGCCCACCACGTCCGGCTGTGGGAGCAGGGGCAGCGGCGCTATCGGTTGCGGCCGCGGCAGCGACAGAGAGCGAGTAGATTCCGCCGCCTTGCAGGAAGTAGATGGCGCGGCTATCGCGGCTCCATTGCGGTTCACCGCCGCCCCCGCCGCCGCGTCCGCCGCGTCCGGGACCTGCGCCGCCGGCTTCGGAGACCGTGGTGTTGAGGCGGGTCAGGCGAGTGCCATCTTCATTGATGGTGTACATGCCGGGACCGCCGGCGGCGGGATCGTCCGTGGCGGCGCCCATGGCGGAGAAGAGGTAGGTGTGGCTATCGGGCGAAGGCACCACGAAATTGACCGAGCCGGCCATGTGGGTGAGCTGCGTGATGCGCCGGTCGAGGCCAACCCAGGTGATCTTCACTGTGACGGGTGCGGTTGCGGCGGCGCCACCGCGTCCGCCACGGCCCGCGCCGGTATCGTTGGCGGCGGCCATGGCCTGTTCCTCGCTATTGATGTCGGCTGAATCGGGCGCCTTTTCGATGGGCGTGAGAGCGATCGCGTAGAGTTGGGTCACGGTGCGGTTGAGGGCGGCCATGGCGGGCGCGCCGACTCCGCCGATGAGGAGGAGCTTCTTGCCATCGGGAGTCCAGCGCGCGCCGCTCGATTGCAGAAAGTCGTCGCCGCCGATCATGTGCTCCTGCCCGGTGGCGAGTTCCTTCACCCACACGTGCGGGCGCAGCAGTTTATCCTGGCGCGAGTAAGAGATCCACTTGCTGTCGGGCGAGAATTGCGCGGCGGTGACGTTGCCGGCATCGCTCTGCGCGACGATCTCCGTCTTGCCCATATCGCCTTCGATCTGGACCATGCGCAGCTTGTGATCGGAGCCAGCCCAGAGCAGGAACCTGGCATCGGGCGACCAGGCGAGGCCGCTCTTATCGCAATCCACGTCGGTGAGTTTCTTCTGGGTCTTGCCGGCTTCGTCGGAGAGGTAGACCTCTTCGCGGCCGGTGCGGTCGCTGACGAAGGCGATCCACTTGCCGTTGGGCGACCAGCGCGGGTCCTGCTCTTTCCAGGCGGTTTCGCTGACGCGCTGCGGTTCGCCGCGATCGGTGGCGATGGTGAAGATCTCGCCGTGCGCGACTACGGCGGCGCGCTTGTTGGAGGGTGAAATGTGGAAGGCCTGCGCTTCGGAGAGCGTCACGAGTTCCTTCTCGTTCTCTTTGGAATCGGCTTTGATATCGATCACGATCTCAGTGGATTTGCCGCTCGCGGTATCGAGTTTCCAGATGCCGAAATTGTCTTCGTAGACGATGGTCTTGCCATCGGCGGAGATGCTGGGGAAGAAGAGGTTGCCATCGCCGTGGTGCGTGACCTGAGTTTCCTTGCCGCCCTTGTCGGAGATCTTCCAGATGTTGTTGACGCTCTTCATCACCTCGGGGCCGCCGAACTTGATGTTCTTTTCGTTGTCGAGCTGATTGGAGACGTAGTAGATTTCGCCGTTCTTCGCGTACATGGGCCAGAGGCGGTTGCCTTTGTATTCGTCACCGCCGAGTTTGGAGAACTTCTTCGCGGCTACGTCCATGACCCACAGGTCGGCGGCGTAACTGCCGCGATAGTGTTTGCGGCTCCAGGTGGCGGGGTGGCGGGTGAAGGCGAGTTTCGCGCCATCGGGGGAGTAGCTGGCCCATGCGCCCCAATCGGTGGGGATGGGACGCTCGATGCCGCCTTCGACCGGCACTTCCCAGAGCGTGGCGACGCTGGGAAAAACGCCGTTGCCGCGCGAGGAGGTGAAGAGGATCTTCTTGCCATCGGGGCTCCAGTTGACCACGTTGTCATCGGCGCTGTGGAAGGTGAGTTGGCGTGGCTTGCCGCCGGTGGCGGCGATCACGTAGACATCGTAATTGCCTTCGCGATTGGAAGAGAATGCGATCCAGTTGCCATCGGGAGAGAAGCGCGGGTAGACGTCGCGCGCCTGATTATCGGTGAGGCGCTGCACGTTGGCGCCGGTCTCGGCGGCGACCCAGAGATCGCCTAAGTAGCTGAACGCGACCTTGCCGTTGGCATAGGTGGGATGGCGCAGCAATTTGACTTGAGCGTGGCAGAGCGTGGGCAGCAGCAGGGCCAGGGCAAGGAAGAGAACTTTCCGATTCATGCGAACCTCCGCGGATTCAGGGATACAGAGATCTTAATAGGTGTGTAGGGGGGAAGGCAACCCGGAGCGCGCCGGGTGTGGCGGAAGCTGTGACAGAATAAGAGATTCTCAGGAAACGACCGCCGTGCTGTATTGCCAGACGTGTGAAATTGCCATTCCGGAAGGATCGTCGCGCTGCCCCGCGTGCGGGCGCAATCTGCACTTGGGCGCGTGGCTGATCGCCGGCGGACTGATGGTGCTGCTGGCGTTGCTGGCGGGGCTGCTGTGGGGTTCCGGGTGGATCAAGAACCGGGTGGATCGCGCGGAGGTTCCGTTGGAAGAGGTGCGCGCGGTGGCGGAGAAGCTGGTGGCGAGCAGCCCCGACGTGCACAATCCCGTGGGCTTCAGCGGCGGTGAGCAGACCACGGTCGAGCACTGGGACGGGCGGCGCTGGCGCGTCTCCGGCTACGTGGATACGAAGCCGCAGGGCGGGGGCAAGGTGCGGACGCTCTACTTCGCGGTGGTGCAGTACAACGGGGCTGGCTGGAATCTGGAAGATCTGCAATTGCAGAGCATGGAGTTTCAGGCGCCGCGGCGGGGAAGAGCTGATTAGCCGGACAGGCTGATGAGGGGGACGCCGTGGAAAACCTCCTGTTTGGCGATGGAGTGTCCGCGCGCTCAAAAGTAGGGCAGGCGGTTCCGCCTGCCAACCTCCCGGGCGTGCCTGGCAGGCCCAAGCGTTGGCGGGCCCAAGCGTTGGCAGGCGAAAGCGCCTGCCCTACTTTTCAGTACATGACCCAGCCGCCATCGACGTTGAGGACCTGACCGGTCATGCCGTCGCTCAGGGTGGAGCTGAGGAAGAGGCAGACGCGCGCTACATCGAGGGGCATGATGCGGCGGTGCAGGCTCTGCGACGCCATCATCACTTCGGCCTGCTCATCGGTCACAAACTTCGCCTCGGATTCCGTCTTGATGGCTCCGGGCGTGATGCAGTTCATGTAGATGTTGTGGGGCCCCATCTCGCGCGCGAGTGAGCGCGTGAGGCCGATTACAGCTCCTTTGGAGGCGATGTAGTGCGACATCAGGCCCATGCCCAGATGGAATGTGACCGAGGAGATGTTGACCACCTTGCCGGAGCCCGCGGCCTGCATGTGCGGCAGCACCGCCTGGAGCGTGTGGAACATGCTCTTGACGTTGATCTGTTGCATCTCATCCCACTGGGCTTCGGTCATGCCGAGGAATTCCTGGCGCGGGTAGATGCCGGCGTTGTTGACGAGGATATCGACGCGGCCCGAGCGCGCGATGGCGCTTTCCACCCACGGGTTGATATCGGCGGCGAGGCGCACGTCACCACCGCTTGCAAATGCTGTGCCTCCGGCGGTAGTGATGGAGGCGGCGACTGCGCGGCAGCCCTCGACGTCACGGTCCAGCAGATGCACTTGCGCGCCCTGTTGGGCGAAGAGGCGGGCGATGGATTCACCGATGCCGGTGGCGGCTCCGGTGATGAGGGCTACACGGTCCTTCAACATGCAAACATCATAGCTTGGACGGCGTGGCGGCGGATGGTGTGGCGGATGGCGGCACGGGGTCGCGGTGCGCGGTGGCTTCGATGTACGTGCTGAAGTCCTTGCCCGGCGGCGCGAGTTCGAATTTGATCTTGACCTGCCCCGGCGCAGTGGGAGAGTAGGTCATGCGGAAGCGCATGGCGGTGGCGGGTCCATCGGAGAGGAAGACCACGTTGCCCGCGGAGGCGGTCACGGCGTAGGGAATGGTGTGGCCCTCGTTGTCGTAGTAGGTGGCGCGGAGGCCGTGCGAGGCCTCATCGCGATAGACCACCATCAGGTCGTCATGGCGCGAAGCGGGCTTGCCGTTGGTGG
>CAIRBY010000278.1 GCA_903876865.1 uncultured Acidobacteriia bacterium | reverse complement strand
GGGCGTTTCCAATTCCTTACGGAGCTTTTCTTCTTTCTTCTTGCGCTCCTTCTCAGTCATGGGACGGGCAACGGTTTCGCGCTGCGAAGTGCTCTTCTTCGGCGTCTCCTGGGGGCACCGTCTTTTCGTTGACGGCATACGAAACCACCTGCTGCTGAAACTCCTGGTTGAAGAAGAAAAACAGCTTCTTGCGCAGGGACTTCACTTTCGGCAGCAGCAGCGGTCCGCTCACATAGTAACTGCCGATGTTGTAGCGGTACTCCTGCCGCGGCCGGCCCGCCTGATTGGAGAAGAAGTTATTGGCGTTCAGGTCTTCGTTGCGGAAGTACCATGCCGCCTGTGCGTGGAACTGGGTTCCGCCGCCCTTGGTGATTACGTTGATCGAAGAAGGGTTACGTCCATTCTCCGCCGAGTAGGCGGACATCAGCACCTTCACCTCCGCCACCGAATCCATCGAGGGCATGCTGTGCACCGTCGTGTTCGAACCCGTATCCAGGTTCGTCACGCCGTCAACAGTCATGTTCTTGGAATCGTTGCGTCCGCCCAGAATGTAGATGTTGCTGATGCTCGAAGGCGAGGGAGAATCGCGGCCGTCGCTGGTATCGATCACGCCCGGCATCAGGCTGATGGCGTCGAAGATATCGCGTCCGCGCAGGGCGATTTCGTCCAACTGCTCACCGGTCAAAGTGCCAGCCCGCTCGCCGTTGCTGGTGTTCACGGTAACCGCGTCCGCCGTGACCGTAACGGATTCGGAGACCTGCCCCACCTGCAATTTGATCTGGCCCAGGGAGCGCTGCTCATCGGCATCGATCTGAATCCTGGTCTGCCGGTACACTTTGAAACCGGGCGCTTCCACCGCAATCGTGAAACTCGCCGGAGTCAGGTCCGGGAAAGAGAAGAAGCCTTCGTGATTGGTGGCGCCGGTTCGAACGAACCCGTTTTCCTCGCCGGTCAACGTGACCTTGGCCCCGGCGATCACCGCGCCGCCGCTATCGAGGACAGTTCCGGCTAAAGAACTGGACGTATTCTGCGCCAGCAGCGCTGCCGGCACGAACAACAGTAGAAGCCAACGATTCATGGTTGCCCCTTCAATGCACAAGAGAAATGTAGCTTCGGGCAGACCGCGAGATACAACATCGCGCCCACTTGAGCTTGGGGCATTATAGCCACAATCGCGGCCGCAAACTGCAAGCTGGAGTTTCAGATCTCTAACGCCGCTAGCCGCAGCGGATCAGTCGATCTTGCTCTTGGCGAGCGGGCGCAGCGCGCTGAGGGGAGCGGACGCCGTATCGCCGCTGTGCTTCTCCAGTTCCAGCACGATCGAATACCGGTCGCCGCGCACCACGGATTGTACGAATTCGAAGGGACGCTCGTTGGGCAGCGTCGTCACGCGCTCCACCGCGAAGACCGGAGAACCCGCCTGAATGGCCAGCAACCCGGCCACTTCCGGTTCCGCCGCCGCCGCAAAGTAAGTCTCCCGCGCCTTCGCCGGGTAGAGATAGTAGCGGTTCTGCAGCACCTCGTAGAGCGAGGCGTTCTCCGCGATTTCCAGATCGGGCACGAAGGCCGCGGGAATGTGCGCCGTCTGCACGCTCATCGGTTCCCCGCCCGCCAGGCGGACGCGGCGGAGCGTGTAGACCGCCGATTTCAGCGGGATCAGCAGCGCATCCGCCACCTTCGCATCGGCTTCGGTCACGAACTGCGACAGGACTTGCGAGGTCGCCGAGAGATCGTGCCGCCGCATCTCTTCGGAAAAACTGGTCAGTTCCCGCGGACCTTCGTCGAATTTTCGCCTGGTGACGAACGTGCCCCGCCCGTGTTCGCGCCGGATGTACCCCAACTCCGCCAAACCCTTCAGCGCTTCCCGCACCGTGATCATGCTGACGCCGAACCGCTCCGCCAGCTTGGTCTCGCTGGGGAGTTGTTCGTCCGCCCTCCACTTGCGCGCTTCGATCTCAGCTTTCAACACCGTCTGAAGCTGGTGGTAGAGCGGCACCGGCAGGTCTTTATCCAGAGGCCCCGCTATTGACATACTATGTTTAGAATGACATAATCTTGTCAAATTGCAATAGAGGTCTAGTTCATGTATTCGGGAGGTAAAATGAAGTCCCTCACACTCGTTTTCCTGCTCCTCGCCTGTCTGGCGACGGGGCTTTTCGCTCAAGACATTTCCGGCTCCATTGGCGGGACCATTCTGGATCCCAGTGGCGCCACTGTACCCAGCGCCAAGGTTTCCATCACCAACACGGACCGCAATCAGGTCGTACGCGTGATCACTACGGACCCGACTGGTTCCTACTCCTCGCCGCTGATTCCAGTTGGCCAATACTCCATCAAAGTGGAAACCAAGGGCTTCAAAACCGAGACCCGCACCGGCGTGACGGTCAACGTGAATGACGATTTGAAGATCAACATCACGCTGCAGGTTGGCTCCATGACCGATATGGTCACTGTCGAAGCCTCCGCCGTTGCCGTGGAACTCGGCAACCCCGCCAGCGCCAACACCATCGATGGCACGCAGGTCCGCGAACTCTCTCTCGGCACGCGCAACTACGAGCAACTCGTCGCGCTAATGCCCGGCGTCGCCGCCGGACCGACCGACGAACTCTACATCGGCAACTCCTCGCCCTCCGGACTCGCCGCCACCCTGCCCTACTCCGTCAACGGCAACCGCACCTCCGCCAACAACTGGAGCGTAGACGGCGCCGATAACGTCGATCGCGGCAGCAAT
The DNA here is from genome assembly GCA_903876865.1 of uncultured Acidobacteriia bacterium. GTDB lineage: Bacteria > Acidobacteriota > Terriglobia > Bryobacterales > Bryobacteraceae > Solibacter. The sequence continues at coordinate 2,901 of CAIRBY010000278.1, read as the reverse complement.
CTGACCCTGATGACCTTCCCCAGCGTGGACGCCATCGCCGAATTCAAAGTCGAGCGCAGCCTCTACACCGCCGATACCGGACGCGCCGGCGGCGCCCAGATCTCCGTTATCACCAAGAGCGGCTCCAGTAAGTTCCACGGCGGCCTCTACGAGTTCTTCCGCAACGATGCGCTGGCCTCCAACAACTTCTCCAACAACGCCAACAAAGTGAACATGGTGGATAGCGCCAACAAGCTGAACAACTGCACCACCAACTTCACCTCCACCTGCGCCGCCAAGATCCCCGCGCTGCGCTGGAACGATTTTGGCGGCACCATCGGCGGCCCCATCTACCTCCCGGGCAAGTACAACAAGGACAAGAACAAGACCTTCTTCTTCTACTCCCAGGAACACCGCCGCATCATCACCTACACCACCTTTAACCCGATCCTGCCCACCGCGGCCATGATCGCCGGCACCTTCAGCCAGCCGGTCTGCATCACGGTTTCCACCGGCGGTTGCCCGGCCGGTTCCACGCCGGTCAACCAGATCCCGGCCAACCTGATCAACGCGAACTCCGCGGCCTACATCAAGGACATCTACAGCAAGCTCAACCTCTCCACCACCAACACCGTGGCGGCGACCACTTCGGGCTTCTTCGCGCAGCGCAACCTCTACAACAGCGACCAGTACATCGCGCGCCTCGATCACTCCTTCAACGAACGCTTCTCCATCTGGGGCAAGTTCGAAATCGATCAGATCCCGACCACCGAACCCGGCGGACTCTTCACCGGTTCCACCATCCCCGGCGGCGCCATCACCAACACCAACTCCCCGGGACGCACCGTGGTGGTTCACGCGGTCAACACCATCCGGCCCAGCCTGCTGAACGACGCCGGTTTCAACTTCTCGCAGAGCAAGATCATCGCGATCCCGGCCGGTCTGACCGCCAAGGCCAACAGCCCGGACATCAATCCCGCCGAGCCGTTCACCAACACCCAGGGCGTGATTCCGACCGTCGCCATCACCAGCGGCACCAGCATCATCGGCTACGGTCCCTACAACGAACGCAACCGCAACTATACGTTCTTTGACAACGCCACCTGGATCAAGGGCCGCCACACCTTCAAGTTCGGTTGGAACACCAACCGCTACAACAAGACGGAAAACGCAGCCAGCCAGCAGGGCACGTTCAGCTTCAGCAGCACCGGCGCCCCCACCGGCACCGGCGCCTTCCAGCAGGCTTTCGCCAACTTCCTGCTCGGCAACGTCGCCACCTTCGCCATGCCCTCTACCGACATCACTCCGATGCTCTGGGCCTGGCAGCACGAAGCCTATGCGCAGGACGATTTCAAAATCACTCCGCACCTGACGGCGTATGTCGGCGTGCGCTGGAGCTTCTTCGGCCAGCCCACCGATTCCACCGGCCTGCTGGACAACTTCGACCCCAGCACCTACGTCGCGGCCAATGCGCCCAAGATCAACCCCGCCAACGGCAACGTCATCGCCGGCACGGGCAACAACCCCACTATGAACGGCATCATCGTCGGCGGCAAGAATTCGCCCTATGGCCAGCACGTCGGCAACCAGAGCTACAAGAACTTCGCGCCCCGCCTCGGCTTGGCCTGGGATCCGTTCGGCACCGGCAAGACTTCGGTCCGCGCCGGATACGGCATCTATTACGATTCGGGCCTCTACGGCACCTACGAACAGAACACGTTTGCCAACCCGCCGTACGTTTCCAGCGTGTCGCTCTCTAACGGCTCCTTCACCAACATCGGCTCCGCCACGGCCAACGTCTCCGCGGCCCCGCTGGTGTTGCACGCGACCCAGATTTCGGCCAACATCCCGTACGTGCAGCAGTACAGCTTGAACATCCAGCAGAGCCTGGCCAAGAGCACCATCCTGGAAATTGGCTACTTCGGTTCCAAGGGTACGCACCTGCTCGGCATCGTGGACGTCAACCAGGCGGCTCCCGGAGTCGCTCTCGCGGCCGGATTGCACACCGGCGCGGCCGGCACCACCATCTTCACCACCACGGACGATCCCAACATCAACGCCGTGCGACCCTACCTTGGCTTCAACGCTATCAACACCCTGTTGACCGCGTTCGATTCCAGCTACAACTCGCTCCAGACTCAGGTGACCAAACGCTTCCGCGCCGGCGGCCAGTTCCATGTCGCCTATACCTGGGCGAAGACGCTCACCGATAACGGCAGCGACCGCTCCAACGCCCCGCAGAACAGCTACAACTGGGGCAAGGCCGAAAAAGGCCCGTACCCGGGCGACCGGAAACATGTGCTGACCATGAACTACGTCTACACCATTCCAATCTTCGCCAAGGACCGCGGCCCGCTCGGCCTCGCGTTCGGCGGCTGGCAGTTCTCCGGTATCGCCGCCTTCCAGACCGGCGCCGCCTTCACCGTGACCACCTCCAGCGTGGATCCCGCCGGCCTCGGCCTGCTCGGTTCCAGTTCCGCCAGCTCTCGCCCGGATATGACGTGCGACCCCAACGCCAATGCGCCGCACGCCTTCGCCGGTGTCCCGAACGCAGCCAACACCTACTTCAACACCTCCTGCTTCACGCCCGTCGTGCAGGGCGCTGTCCGTCCCGGCAATGCCGGTCGCGGCGTCGTGCGTGGCCCCGGTTACTCAAACATCGACATGAGCCTGATGAAGAACTTCAACATCCTGGCCGAAGGTCGGGCGAAACTCCAGCTTCGCCTGGAGTCTTTCAACACCTTCAACCTGGTGGAGCCGAACGGCTACTCCAGCACCAACATCACCAGCAGCACGTTCGGCGTGATCTCTTCCTTCCGCGCCCCGCGCCGCGTGCAACTCGCAGCGAAGATCAACTTCTAATTCGCTTCGATAGCTACAAACTCGGAGGCCGGCTTACACCGCAAGGTGGGCCGGCCTTTT
>CAIRBY010000277.1 GCA_903876865.1 uncultured Acidobacteriia bacterium | reverse complement strand
CTCTCTTCGCGCCCTCGAATTCGCGTTGTACCTTTTCAAAAGTCAGGCGCGGGGTTGCGCCTTCGCGGAAGAGGGTCTGCTGGCGGGTGAAGAGTTTCTCGGCGCGCTGCAGGGCCATCAGGGAGCGCTGCGCATCGGCATCGGCGCGGGAGAGTTCGAGGCGGGCGGCGTTGGCCGCGGCTTCGGCGTTGGCGGCCACTTCCCGGGCGCGTTCCAAATCCGCCTGCGCGGCTTCGCGGGCGGAAGAGAGTCCCTGCACGCCAATGCGGGCGAGAATTTCGCCGTTATAGACTTCGGCCCCGGGCTCAACTAGAAAAGCCTCAATGAGGCCCGGGACCGGTGCGGCCACGCCGACGACATGCTGCGGCCGGATCTTGCCCTGCAGGTTGAGTTCGGCGGGTGGAGCGGTGGTAGGGACGGAAGCGGGTTGGGGAATAGGATGACGGCGCCCGCGCACGTACAGAAGCGCGCCCACGGCCAGAACCGCCACCAACCCGAGCACCGCTATCCCAAGATTTTTCGCGCGCATAAATTAGGATGGCCCCGCGGCCTGTCCCTCTGTTGTATCAGGAGTTGACGTCTGGCGAAATAGATAGGGGCAGGCCGCGAAGCCTGCCCCAAGTTGTCGCAACGGCCAGTAGGCCTGGCCTGCCAATTACCGGCGGTAATCGTCGTAGTCGTGGTGGTGACGGAGACGTTCCCGGAGCAATTCGGCGCGGAGACGCTCTTCGCGGAGACGGGCTTCGCGGATGCGCTCGGCGCGCAGGCGTTGCTCCATCCGTACATCACGGCCTCGCCACTCCTCCCGCGGCTCCGCGGAGGCTGCCGTCGCACTGGAGATCGCCATTCCCACTACTAACGCGAATCCTGCAAAACGTTTCATATACCGCATCGAAGTTCTCCTTTTTCCGAAGGCCGTTTCAACCTCTCTGCCTTCGCTTGGATAAACGTTTTTTGCGATGCAAAGGTTATGAAGATGAAGGCGGATTCACGTTAACGAAATTCATCTACTGACCTTTCCTCACTGACCTTTCCTCACTGACCTTTCCTCACTGACCTTCGAGTAAGTTCAGTAACTTCTCCTGCACGGCTTCGGCCGTGGGGTTATCGGGGGTGATGACGAGGATGGTGTCATCACCGGCGATGGTGCCGACCACTTCGGGCCAGCCTTCGGCATCGAGCGCGACGGCGACCGAATTCGCATGGCCCGGCGACGTTTTGAGGATCACCTGATTCTGCGCGCGAAGCACGTCGCGAAGGAACTCGGCGGCAAGCAAAGAGAATTCCGGTCCCGATTCCTCGGGCGCCATCTCCTTGTAGCCTTCGCGCGTCTTCACCAGGCGCAAATCGCGGATGTCGCGCGAAAGCGTCACCTGCGTGGCGGCGATGCCTTGATTCTTGAGCTCCTGCGCAAGTTCTTCCTGGGTGGAAATCCGTTTGCCGCGGATCAGTTTCAGGATCTGGCCTTGTCGGTAGCTTTTCGTCATAAACTCATTTCAGCCAGCCGCTGTTGAGCGGCGGCAAGCGCGGCGGCGACGGCGTGGGGACCGGTGCCACCCGGTACTTCACGCGAACGCATGCCGTTTTTAGGATCGAGCAGCGCCGCGAAATCGCCGGTGAATTCCGGAGCGAATTGGCGCATGGTTTCGGCGGTCCAGTCCGCCGGTTTCTTGCCGTTCCGCACACTTTCCAGTACGAAGCGTCCGGCGATCTGATGTGCCTGATGGAAGGGCGTGCCGGCGCGCGCGAGCGCTTCGGCAAGATCGGTGGCCACCACCCAACTCTCATCCGCGGCGGCCGCCGGCTTCGCCGGCAGCAGGGTTGCCGATTCGATGACCACGCGCGCCATTTCGAGCGAACCGCAGAGTTGATCGGCCGCTTCGAAGAGCGGAACCTTGTCTTCCTGCATGTCGCGATTGTAGGTCATCGGCAGCCCCTTCAGGGTGACCATCAGGGATGTCAGCGAACCCATGACCCGGCCGCATTTGCCGCGGATCAGTTCCAGCGAATCCGGGTTTTTTTTCTGCGGCATCAGGCTGCTGCCGCTGGTGACGCCATCGGCCAGTTCGAGCCAGCCGAACTCTTCGCTGGAGTAGAGAATCCAATCCTCGGCGAGGCGGCTCAGGTGGATCATGGCCACGCTCGCTGCGTAGAGAAAATCCAGCGCGAAATCGCGATCGCCGCTCACGTCCATGCTGTTATAGGTCACAGCGGCGAAGCCGAGATCACTGGCGATGGCGGCGCGGTCGAAGGGGAAACCGCTGCCGGCGAGCGCGCCCGAACCGAGCGGGAGATAATCGGCGCGGCGGCGGGCTTCGGCGAAGCGTTCGCAATCGCGGGCGAACATTTCGAAGTAAGCCAGCAGATAATGCGGCCATAGCACAGCCTGCGCGCGGCGCATATGGGTGTAGCCCGGGATGACGGCATCGGGATCGCGCCCGGCCAGCGTGAGCAGCGCCTGCATCACCCCCGTGAGCAGGCTGCGCACACGGTCGCACTCTTCGCGCAGCCACAGGCGCGTATCCAGCGAGACCTGTTCGTTGCGGCTGCGGCCGGTGTGGATCTTGTCGGCGACTTTGCCCGCGCGCTCCTTGAGCTTGCGGATGACCAGCGTGTGCACGTCCTCATCGGCGGCGCCTTCATAGAAGCCGGGCGCGGCCGATTCGGCCAGGATGGAATCGAAGGCCGACACGATCTCCGCCCGTTCGTCAGCCGTGAGAATCCCGACGCGTTCCAGGGCGCGCGCGAAGGCCTGCGAGCCGCGGATATCGGTGACGATCAGGCGGCGGTCGAAATCGAGCGAGCCGCTGAACCGCTCGAAGACTTCGCTGGGTCCGGTTTCAAAACGTCCACCCCAGAGCTTCATAGCGAGCAGGCCTTGACGGAGAGATCCGTACCGCCCGTCGAATGGGGCACAAATGATTTGAGAGTAAGCATGCGAGTAATCAAATATTTTAGGACAGCATCATCAGCAACAGCGCCTTCTGCGCATGCAGCCGGTTTTCCGCCTGGTCAAAAACCACAGAGCGGGCGTGTTCCATCACCGAATCGGTGACCTCCTCATCGCGCTTGGCGGGGAGGCAGTGCATGAAGACGGCGTCCGGGCGGGCCTGCACGAAGAGCGCGTCGTTGACCTGGTACTCGCGGAAGGCGCGGCGGCGTTCCACGGCCTCCTGTTCCTGGCCCATCGAAGCCCACACGTCGGTATAAACGGCGTGAGCGCCCTCAACCGCGGCAGAGAGATCGTGGGTGACCAGCAGGCGCGCGCCGGTGACGGCGGCCAGGCCTTCCGCCTGCGTGACGATTTCGGGATCGGGCAGGTAGCCCGGGGGACACGCAAGCGCAAAATCCATCCCGAGCCTCAACCCGGTGAGCATCAGCGATTGGGCCACGTTGTTGCCATCTCCGACGAAGGCGAGTTTGAGCCCGGTGAGCGCGCCGCCGCCGAAGTGCTCCCGGATCGTCTGCATATCGGCGAGCGCCTGGCACGGGTGGTAGAGATCGCTAAGGGCGTTGATCACGGGAACGCGCGACCACTGCGCCAGGCCTTCGACGGTGCTCTGCAGGAACACGCGGGCCACGAGCCCATCGGTCCAGCGGTCCAGGTTGCGAGCGACGTCTTTCAGCGGCTCACGCACGCCGATGGGGCCTTCCAGGAACACGCTGCCGCCGCCGAGTTGCTTCATCGCCAGATCGAAGGTGAGTTTGGTGCGGAGCGAGGGCTTCTCGAAGAGCATGGCGATGTTCTTGCCATCGAGCGCGCGGGCATAATCCGCAGGCGAGGCTTTGACTTCGGCGGCGAGATCGAGCAGATAGAGGAGTTCGTCGTCGGTGAGGTCGAGATCCTTGAGGAAATCGGACGCGTTGGTTTTGAGAATCGAATGGGGAGCAAACATGGTGGCCACGGTGGACGCCTCGACTGAATGATTATTCACCTGAATGAATAATCACACATTTTGAAGCAACTGGTCAAGTGGTCCGTGCCAGATCGGAAACACCAGTTACCCCGGCCGGCGGCCTTTCCGCACTCGAACGGTATCTGGCGCGGCAGGCCGCCCCAAGGTGTACCGCCAGGCTGGCTTACAGCTCGATCTTGGTGCCGAGCAGCGCAAGAAACTGCGCGAGCCAGGCGGGATGGGCCGGCCACGCGGGCGCGGTCACCAGGTTGCCGGAGGTACAGGCGGCATCGATGGCGATATCCGCATACGTACCGCCGGCAGTGGTCACGTCCGGGCCGACCGCGGGGTAGCAACTGCACGTCTTGCCCGTGAGGACACCGGCCGCCGCCAGAATTTGAGGTCCGTGGCAAACGGCGGCAATGGGCTTGTTGGCGGCAGCGAAGTGGCGCACAATCTCGATCACGCGCGGGTTGAGACGCAGATACTCGGGGGCGCGTCCTCCGGGAATGACCAGGCCATCGTAGGCGGCGGGGTCGATCTCGGCGAAGGTGGCGTTGAGGGCGAAGTTGTGGCCGCGCTTCTCGCTGTAGGTCTGGTCGCCTTCGAAATCGTGAATCGCGGTGCGGACGCTCTCGCCTGCCTTCTTGTTCGGGCAGACCGCGTGCACGGTGTGGCCCACCATCAGGAGTGCCTGGAACGGGACCATCACTTCGTAATCTTCGACGTAATCGCCGACGAGCATGAGGAGTTTTTTAGCGGGCATGATATGAGTTCTCGTAAATATGGTCGCACGCCTGGGGTAAACGCGGCTTGCGCCGCCACTCCGAGAGCCGCTCGCGAGTGGGACGGCGCAGATCGCTCCGCCCCACTCTTCTGGACGCACGCGCTCGGCAGGCCTCCGAACCTAACCCGGCATGCGCTCCTGTGGACCTTATCGGCGGAGAGGAGCGAAACTTTACCCGAATCTGCAGGTAAACTACTCGGGGAGGGATCAGATGCCCACGACTCCGGAACTCCCTGACGAACTACGCCTCGCCTTGAGCCGGGACGCCGCAGCCGCCGCGATCTTCACCGCGCTCCCGCCCTCCCACCAGCGCGAATACACGCAGTGGATCGCCGCGGCGAAGAAGCCCGAAACCCGCGCCACCCGCGCCGCTAAGACCCTGGACCGCCTCCGCGCCAAACACTCTGCCTGATCCCCGCCTTGGTCGCAGCGGCGAGGCGTGCTGAAGCAGGTAAGATGACCGTATGCGTCTCTTCCCCCTGGCAATGCCTCTGCTCGCGCTGTGCCTCTCTACCGCGCAGGCCGCGGAGCGGAAAATCCCCGTGCGCGTCGTCGTGGTCGCGATGTTCGAGCGCGGCGCCGACACCGGCGACGATCCCGGCGAATTCCAATATTGGGTGGAGCGCGAAAAACTCGACCGCGTCCTCCCCTTCCCCCAGGGCTATCGCGATCTGCGCATGAATTCCGAGGGCGTGCTCGGCGTCGTCACCGGCATCGGCACCGCCAAAGCCGCCGCCACCATCATGGCGCTCGGACTCGACCCGCGCTTCGATCTCAGCCACGCCTATTGGGTAGTCGCCGGGATCGCCGGCATCGATCCGGCCGATGGCTCGCTCGGTTCCGCCGCCTGGGCCGAGTGGGTGGTGGATGGTGATCTCGGCCACGAAATCGATGCCCGCGAAATCCCCGCCGCCTGGAAGACCGGCTACGTCCCACTCCGCAAATCCGTGCCTTACGAATTGCCCCTCGCGCCCGACGAGGGCCAGGCCTATCACCTCAACCCCGCGCTCGTCGATTGGGCCTACCGCCTCACCCGCGACATCAAATTGCAGGATACCGAGGGCATCAAGGAGCGCCGCGAGCAGTTCCAACAGCCCAACGCCCGCCGCCCGCCCTTCGTCATGAAGGGCGACACCCTCAGTTCCATGACCTTCTGGCACGGCGAGCTCATGGACGAATGGGCCAACCAGTGGGTCCAATACTACACCGGGGGCAAAGGCAACTTCGTCACAACAGGCATGGAAGACACCGGCACCCTGCAGGCGCTGACCTTCCTCAATCACGCCGGACGCGCGGACTTGCGCCGCGTGCTCGTGCTCCGCACCGCCAGCAACTACGATCAGCCCCGCCCCGGCATCTCCGCCGCCGAGAGCCTCGCCGAAACCAAAATCGGAAAGTACAGCGGCTTCCTCCCCGCGCTCGATTCGGCCTGGCGCGTCGGTCACGTCGTAGTCGAGGAACTCGCCCGCAACTGGACGAAATACAAAACCCGCACACCGGGAGAGTAGCGGAAAAATAATTCTTCAAGAGATCAGAGAACGCGTCGATATGAAGAAGGACAGCCTTCAAAGGAGCAATATTCCTTGTCCCGAATTCGTACCGCGTCCCTCCTGCTTTCCCTCTGCATCCCCCTCGCACTCCTGGCCCAGCCGCGGCCCCGGGTGACGGCACGCATCGACACCAATCGTGTGCTGCGCCTCTCCAATTCCACGCACCCCCTCACCCGCACCGGCGGCGATCTCGGGCGCGTCAGGGCGGATCTGCCGATGGAGCGGATTCAGATGCAACTGCTCAGCAGCCCGGCGCAGCTGGCCGCGCTCGATCAGATGCTTGTGGACCAGCAGGATCCCGCCTCGCCGCGCTTCCAGCGGTGGCTCACGCCGGAAGAATTCGCCGCACAATTCGCGCCCGCGCCCGAGGATGTCGAAGCGGTCGCGGGATGGCTGCGCGAGAGCGGCTTCACGGTCGGGGAGACCGGCCGCGGCGGCCGCACCCTGGAATTCAGCGGCACGGCGGCGCAGGTGGAGCGCGCCTTCCACACCGAGATGCGCCAGTACCGCGTCAATGGCGAAGTGCACGTGGCCAACTCCAGAGATCTGAGCATTCCCGAGGCGCTTGCGCCCGTCATTGGCGGCGTGGCTTCGCTCCACGATTTTCACCACAAGCCCATGCATCACGTGCTCTCGAAGGCTCCCATTACCGCACCCCTGACTGTCCCCCTGACTGTCCCCCTGACAGATCTTACCGGCGGCGCGCACGCGCTCAGCCCCTGGGATTTCGCCGCTATTTATAACGTGGCGCGCCTGTGGAGCAGCAACTGGGATGGCGCCGGACAGTCCGTCGCCATCAGCGGCCGCACCAACATCAAGATGAGCGATGTCGCCTCGTTCCGCTCCACCTTCGGCCTGCCCGGCAACAACACGCAGATCATCGTGAACGGCCGCGATCCCGGCATCATCAGTTCCGGGGAAGAGACCGAGGCCGATCTCGACGTGGAATGGTCTGGCGCAGTGGCCAAAGGAGCCGCCATCAAGTTTGTGGTCTCAGCCAGCACCAATGCCAGCGATGGCGTCGACCTCTCGAGTCAGTACATCGTCAACAACAATCTGGCGCCGGTGATGAGCGTCAGTTTCGGCGCCTGCGAAGCCTCTCTCGGCAGCGGCAACAATTTCTACAACGCGCTCTGGCAGCAGGCCGCGGCACAGGGCATCTCCGTCTTCATCTCCTCCGGCGATTCCGGCTCGGCAGGCTGCGATTCGCCCGGCGCGCGCACACCAGCCAGTCGCGGATTGGGCATCAACGGGCTTGGCTCCACGCCCTATAACGTCGCCGTCGGCGGCACTCAGTTCACCGACACCACCAATGCGGCCGCCTATTGGAAGGCGACCAACGATACTCACGCAGCCTCGGCCACGGGCTACATCCCGGAGACCACCTGGAACGAAAGCGCCTACACCACAGCCAGCGCCCCCGCCAATAATCTCTTCGCCACCGGCGGCGGCGTCAGCAGCCTCTACGCGACACCTTCGTGGCAGACCGGGAAAGGCGTCCCCACCGGCGACCCCGCAGCCGCCACCGCGCACCACCGCTACGTGCCCGATGTTTCGCTCTCCGCGGCGGGCCATGATGGCTATCTGCTGATCCAGGAAGGCGGACTCTATCTGGTCGGCGGCACCTCCGCCTCCTCGCCCGCGTTTGCCGGTCTGATGGCGATCGTGGATCAGTATTCGGGCGGAGCCAACGGCAACCCCAATGCCCGCTTCTACTCGCTCGCGACGCAATTCCCGGCGGTATTCCACGATGTCACCAGCGGCACCAATGCCGTGCCGTGCGTCGCCACATCGCCCGGCTGCAAAGCGCCCGTTTCCCCGGCCACCGTGGGCACGATGAACGGCTACAGCGCGGGAGCGGGCTACGATCTCGCCACCGGTCTCGGCTCCGTGGACGCCTATGCGCTCGCCTTCAATTGGGGAGCCCGCGCCACCTTGCCGGCGCGCCCCGCCATCACTTCGCTCACACCCAACCCGATGAACGCCACCGCCTCCAACCAGACCCTCACCATCACCGGGACCGGCTTTACGGCGGGCGCCACCGTGAAAGCGACCTCGCCCACCTTCTCCGGCAACCTGACCGTGACTTCCATCACCGCCACCACGATCCTCGCAACCATCAACACGGGGCTCGTCTCCCAAACCTGGAACATCACCGTCACCAGTGCATCCGGCGCAGCATCCTACGCGACCGGCCTGACCGTCGTGGCCCCACCCACGCTGCCAGCCATCACCACGCTGAACCCCAACCCCATGCCCGCGTACAACGGCTATCAGGTACTCACGATCAATGGCAGCGGCTTCCAGGCGGGAGCGGCCGGCAAGATCGTGGTCGGCTATCCCGGCTACTCCGCCACGATCACGGGCGGCTCCATGTCCGTGCTCAGCTCCACCCAGATCATCTGCCTGATCAATGCCGGAGCCGCCACTCGTTCGTGGTCCGTCCAGGTCGTCAACCCCAGCGGCCTCGCCTCCAATACCGTGAACCTGCAGGTGAACGCGCCGCCCACCCTCACCAGCTTCGCGCCCGGTTCCCTGACGCACTCCACCGCGGCCCAGACGCTCACCATCAATGGCGCCAACTTCGTGCCCGGCGCCGCCCTGCGCGTCTACTTCGCCGCCGGTTCCGCCACCTCCGTGCTCCAAGGCACGGCCATCAAGTCCGCAACCGCCACGCAGATTCAGGTTACCGTCAGCGTGCCCACCGCCGGTAACCGCACCGTCCAAGTCGTCAACCCCGACGGCTCCGCCAGCAACGCACTCACACTATCCGTGAAATGACACGGACCCAGTAGGGCAGGCGTTTCCGCCTGCCAACTCTTCCGCCTGCCAACTCTTCCGTACGGGGTTGGCAGGCGCCTGCCCTACTTCCCCGCCCGCGCATTGTGCAGATACGGACCCCGCTTCCGCCACACCGGACGCGCCGCCTCCTGTGCCACCCTGTACCCCGTCTCCAGCAGCACCTGTAAATCCTCCACCGCACCCGTCAGATCCCAATCCGCCTTCACCTGATCCGCCGGCTTGTGATAATCGTTGCGAATGTACTCCTGCCGCTTCTGCGCGCCGTACCCTTCCGCCTTGCCCACAAACTCGATCCCTGGGCTCGTCGCCAGCGAAGGCACCCCGCCCATCGCAAACTCCAGATGGTCGCTCCGCCAGTAGAAGCCCTCCTCCGGCGCAGTATCGCCCGTCACCACACGACCCTGCCGCGCCGCCGCGTCCTTCACCAGATCGTCCAGTGACGACATTCCGATTCCCAGAATGCTGATGTCCTTCGTCTTCCCCCAACCCCAGTTGCTGAAGTAGTCCAGATTGAGATTCGCCGCGGTCGCCGCCAGCGGATACAGAGGATGCTCCACGTAATGCTTCGCGCCCAGCAGCCCCTTCTCTTCCGCGGTGGTCCACAGGAAGACCACCGTGCGCTTCGGCGCAGCCGGCAGTTTCGTGAACGCCCGCGCCAGTTCCAGCACGCCCGCGGCACCCGATGCGTTATCGCTCGCACCGTGGAAAATGTTGTCGTCCTGCCGCCCCAGATGGTCCCAATGCCCGCTGTACACCACATACTGATGGCGCAACTTCGCATCGCTGCCCGCGATCTTCGCCACCACGTTCGCCGAATCGATCTCGCGCACCTGGTTGCGGGCGTGAATCGCCATCGTCGCTCCCAGCGCCACCGGCTTGAACTCGCGCGAGAGCGCGGACTTGCGCAGAGCGGCCAGCTCCTGCCCCGCCGATGCCAGCAGTTGCGTACCTTTCTCCGTCGTCAGCGTGACCGTCGCCGCGATCCGCTGAGTGGAATACCGGTCGCGCAGGATCATCGATTCGCGCGGCAAAAAACGCGCCATGCTCGCAAACGTGGGATACATCCCGCGCGGCGTGAACAGCGTAACCACCGCCACCGCGCCCTTGCTCCATGCCACATCGGCCTTGGTCCCGGGACGCCCGTAGTAGGAGAGTTCCGGCCCCAGAAACACGTTGGGGTCCAGCTTGGTCGGGTCCTTCGGATCCGGTACCGGCGGGTCGCCGCCCAGCAGCATCACCACCTTGCCCTTCACGTCCACGCCCTTGTAATCGTCCCACTGATACTCCGGCGCCACCACGCCGTAGCCCACAAAGACGACCGGCGCCGCCGCCACTTCCACCTCGGCCTTGGGTTGCGTCGAAATCACGCGATACTCGTCGCCCGCCTGCAGCGCAAAGCTCTTGCCGCCCACCTGCACCGCGATCTCGCCCGAACTGCTGATGCCCCACATCGGCACGCGCTGCAGAAACGTGCCGTCCGGATTGCCCGGCGCCAGTTTCATCGCGCGGCACTGCGCCACCAGATACTCCAGGCTCTTCTTCTCGCCCGCCGTGCCCGGTGCGCGCCCTTCGTACTCATTCGACGCCAGCACCTTGATATGCTGCAGGATGCCTTCGGGCGTGATCGCCTGCATCGCGCCTTGCGGCACCACGGCGGGGTCGGCGCCCGAAAGCGTCAGACATCCAAGCAGAAAAGCGGGGAGACAACAGCAGACAGTGCGGGACATGCGACCATCGTATCGCAGCCGTGCGCCTTCACTTCTTCTTCCGCGCCTCGTTCTGCGCCACCCGCGCCTTCACAAACTTCCGGATCAGCCGCGCCGGCAGCGGACGGTCCAGCGGAAACCGGATCGTCCCCTTCGAAGTCGAATACCCTTCCAACTCCTCCGCGAACTGCGCCACCAGCGCCGCGCTCATGGGAAAGAAACTGCAGTGCTTCGTGAACGCCGCGAAGCCCACCAGCGCGCCCTTGTAGCGAACCACCGGCATCTGATAGCTGATCGCTTCCGTAGCCCCGGCCGGCGCCGCCTTGCGAATCGCCGCGCGCACCCGTTCCAGCGTGCTCCGCCCCGGTTCAGGCACACCCGCCAGATATGCATCCACCGGGTTTTGGCCCGCTTCACCCGCCGCTACCGGCTTCGCAATCTGCTTCTTCATCGCCCGCGCCCCTCCTACCAGACGCGGCAGGCGTTCGCCTTCGCCATCGGCTGCGATGCCTTGCACGAGAATGCCTTCTGGAACTCCGGCATATTCTGCACCACTCCGTTGACGCGAAACTTCGTCGGTGAGTGCGGGTCCGTCTGCACCTGCAGCCGCATCGCCTCTTCGCGATCGTTGGAGCACCAGATCTGCCCGAAGCCCAGGAAGAAGCGCTGCTCCGGCGTATACCCGTCGATCTTTTTCGCGTCCTTGCCGGTCGTGTTCAACAGCGCCATCAACGCCACGCGCGTGCCGCCGTTATCAGCCGTATTTTCGCCCAGCGTCAGCTTGCCGTTGATGTATGCGCCCGGCGCCACGCTGAAGCTCGAATACTCATCGTCCACGCAGGCCGCGCGGCGCTGGAACTCCTTCGCATCGGCCGCGGTCCACCAGTCGTGCAGATTGCCCTTGGGGTCGAACTGCCGGCCCTGATCGTCAAAGCCATGCGTCAACTCGTGCCCAATCACCATCCCGATCCCGCCGAAGTTCACCGCGTCGTCCATCGCCGGGTCAAAGAACGGAGGCTGCAAGATTCCCGCCGGGAAATTGATGTTGTTCATCTGCGGATCGTAGTAGGCATTCACCGTCGGCGGACTCATTGCCCACTCCAGGCGGTCCACCGGCTTGCCAATCTTGTTCAACTGCCGCTGAAACTCGAACTCGCCGGCGCGGAAGCTATTGCCGATCGCATCGTCCCGCCGTACCGCGACGCTCGAATAGTCGCGCCACTGATCCGGATACCCGATCTTATTGGTGATCGCCCTCAGCTTCACCATCGCTTCCTTCTTCGTAGCGGCGCTCATCCACGGCAGCTTCTCGATGTCCTGCCCTAACGCCTTTTCCAGCGCATCCACCATCTTCAAGGTGCGCGCCTTGCCCTCCGCACCGAAGGTCCGCTCCACATACTTCTTGCCGAGCGCCTCGCCCAGTTGCGCGTCCGTGAAATCCACGCAGCGCTTCCACCGCGGACGCATCTCCTTGGCCCCGGTCAGCGCCTTGCCGAAGAACTCGAAATTCTCGCGCAGGAACACATCCGGCAGCAGCGTCGCCGCTGAGTGCAGCGCGTGCCATGTCAGGTAGACCTTCCAATCTTCCAGCGTCGTGCTCTGAATCTGCCCGCTCAAGCCCTTCACATAATCCGGCCACTCCACCACGATCATCGGGAACGCCGGCGTGCCCACACCGCTGAAATACTGCGCCCACTGGAACGTCGGAGCCAGCGCCGCCAGCTCTTCCTTCTTCATCGGGTGATAAACCTTTTCCGGATCGCGCCGCGAGACAATGTCCAGCGAGATCTTCGCCAGTTCCGTCTCCACCCGCATCACCGTAGCCGCGTGCGCTGCCGCCATCTGGGCGCTCTCGCCCGCCAGGCTGAACATCTTCTGCACGTGTTCCACGTACTTCTGCCGCAACTCCACGCTCTTGGCGTCTGCCTTCAGATAGTATTCGCGCTCCGGCAGGCCGAGCCCGCCCTGCGCGAACTGCGCTACCACCGAGTTCGAATCCTTGAAGTCCTGCCCGCTGGAAAACTCGAACAATCCGCCGATCCCGATCCGGTGCAGGTGCGCCAGTTCCGCCGCCAGTTGTCCCTTGTCCGAGAGGGCGCGGATCCGGTCCAGTTCCGGCTGCAACGGTGCCAACCCGCGCGCATCGATTCCTTTTTCGTCCATGCACGCCGCGTAGTAATCGCCGATCTGCCTGGTCACCGCGTCGCGCGCCGCATCCGCCTTCGCCGCCGCTTCCAGCACGTCATGCAGCACAATCTGATTGCGCTCGTTGAGTTGCGTGAAGCGCCCCCACCGCGATTGATCGGCGGGGATCGGGTTGTTCTTCACCCAATTCCCGCACGCGTACTGGTAGAAATCCTGGCACGGATCCGCCGCCTTATCGATCGACTTCACGTCGAATCCCGCCATCGAGGCATTGGGCGTGGATTGTGCCCACAGCCCCGCCATCAGCAACATTTGTAAATAGACGATCTTCCGCAAGCGAGTGACTCCTGCTTTCAATTTACCGCGCGCACTACCCGACCTTAAACCCTTCCCACCGCGCTACCACCGCGCTCGCCAGGCAATTGCCCAGCACGTTGATCGACGTGCGCGCCATATCCAGCAACGCATCCACACCGAGCAGCACGGCCACACCCTCCATCGGCAGATGGAACGTCGCCAGCGTTCCCGCCAGAATCACCAGCGCCGCCCGCGGCACCCCGGCCACACCCTTGCTCGTCAGCATCAGCGTCAGCAGCATCACCAGTTGATCCCCCAGCGTCATGCTGCGCCCCGCCGCCTGCGCCACAAACACAGACGCCAGCGAAAGGTAGAGCGCGGTACCCACCAGGTTGAAGCTATAGCCGGTCGGGATCACGAAACCCACAATGTGCTTGGGGACTCCGAACGTCTCCATGTTCTCCAGCGCCAGCGGCAGCGCCGCTTCACTCGATGCCGTGGAGAAGCCGATCAGCACCGGTTCGCGCACCGCGCGGTAAAAGCCCCGCATCGGAATCCCAAAAATCGGCAGCGCCGGCAGCAGCACCAACAGGATGCACAGGGCAGCCGACACATACATCGTCACGATCAGGCTGCCCAACCCGAACAGCACCGCAATGCCCTTTCCACCCACCGTCACCGCAATCGCCGCGCCCACACCCAGCGGCGCCAGCTTCATCACGTAGCGTGTGAAGCGAAACATCACTTCCGCCAGCGACCCGCAGAATGCAATCACCGGATCCGCTTTGCTCCCGATCGCCGCGCACGCCGCTCCGAACAGAAATGCGAACACCACAATCTGCAACGCGTCATTGCGCGCCAGCGCATCCATGATGCTGGTGGGAAAGATATGTTCCAGAATCGTAGCGAAACTCGCCGGAGCCTGCGGCAGCGCCGCCTCCGCCGCCGAAGATTGAATCGGCACACCCGCCCCCGGCTTCACCAGATTCACCGCGCCCAATCCCAGGAACAGCGCCAGCGTGGTCACGATTTCGAAATACAGAATCGCCTTCCCGCCGATGCGGCCCATGCGCTTCATATCGCCGCCGCCCGCAATTCCCACCACCAGCGTGGAGAACAACAGCGGCGCGATGATGCAGCGGATCAGGCGCAGAAACACGTTGCTGACCGGGGCCATCTGCTTGGCGACATCCGGCGCGGCCCAACCGAGCGCCACGCCCGCCGCCATGCCGATAAAGATCCAGGTGGTCTGCGAAATCTTTCTCATCGTTCTCCCCACTTCAATTTTTCCCGCAGCACATCGAAGAACATCATCTTCGGCGGACGCGTCAGCAGCAGCGCGTGGTGCGAGCTATGACAGACCACCACGTCATGCTCGCGGATCGGCAGCCCCACCTGCCCGTCGATCGTGAGGTACACGCTCTCATCCGGACCGCGCGACGTCACCCGGATCACGCTGCTCTCCGGCACCAGCACCGGCCGATTCGTCAGCATGTGCGGACAGATCGGAGTCAGGCAGATCGCCGGCACCGAAGGAAAGATAATCGGCCCGCCAGCCGAAAGCGAATACGCCGTGGAGCCCGTCGGCGTCGCGATGATCAGGCCATCGGCCTTATATGCGCACACGAACTGCTCGTCCACGTACGTGTCCAGATCGATCATGCGCGCAATCGAACTCTTCGTCAGCACCGCGTCGTTGAGCGCGTCGAAAGAGGCCACCACCTCCCCGTCGCGCACCACTTCCGCCGTCATCAGCCGCCGCTTGGCGATGCGGTGCTCGCCGCGCAGCGCCCGCTCCAATTCCGGAAACACTTCGTCCACCGTGATCGCGGTGAGAAACCCCAGCCCCCCGAGATTGACGGGGAACACCGGCACCTCCCGCCGTCCCAGCGCACGCGCCGCCGAAAGCAGAGTGCCATCCCCACCCAGCACGATCACCAGGTCGCACTCGCTCGTCACTTCTTCCCGCGCCATGCCAGCCGCCTCGCCCGCATACAGCGCCGTCTGCTCGTCGATGCGCACCGTGAGCCCGTGACCCCGCAGCCACTCAAGCATCCGCGGCACCAGTTCCACCGCGGCCGGCGAATTCGGTTTGGAAATGATCGCGATTGTCTTAATGACGGGCATAGAGCAGAAACTCCTTGTTCCCTTCGGCGCCTGCTATCGGACTTTCCATCATCGCAGTCTGAAACCCGATCTCCTGCACGGCCCGGTCCACCTTCTCGCAAGCCGCCTGGTGCAGCAGCGGATCGCGAACGATGCCGCCCTTGCCCACCTGGCCCCTGCCCACTTCGAACTGCGGCTTGATCAGTATAACCATTTGCCCGGCAGGCCGTAGCAGCGCCGTGATCGCGGGCAGAATCATCGTCACCGAAATGAAACTCACATCGCAGCTCAGGAAATCCGCCGCCTCGCCGATCACCTCGGGCGCAATCTCCCGCGCGTTCACGCCCTCGTGCATCACCACGCGCGCATCCGTGCGCAGTTTCCAATCCAGTTGCCCCACGCCCACGTCCACCGTGTGTACGCGCGCCGCGCCGTTCTGCAGCATCACGTCCGTGAAGCCGCCCGTGGAGGAGCCGATATCCACGCACACCAACCCGGCGAGATCGATTCCGAAATGCGCCACCGCCCCCGCCAGCTTATACCCGCCGCGGCTCACATACGGCGGACGCGAGAGCAGTTCCACCACGCAATCCTCGTCCACCGGCTGCCCCGATTTCGAAGCCTTCTGCCCGTTGACGCGCACCTCTCCCGCCATGATCAGCGCCTGCGCCTTCTCCCGCGATTCCACCAGCCCGCGCTCCACGATCAGCCGGTCCAGGCGCGTCTTCATGACTTGCGGTGGACGATCAGGTCGGCCAGCTCGTGCAGCCGCGCCGCCCGCTCGCCGAAGGGCGCGAGCACCGCGTGCGCGCGCTCGCACTCCACCTGCGCCATCTGCCGCGAAGCCTCCAGCCCATATACCGCGGGGAACGTGATCTTGTGCTGCGCCGCGTCCTTGCCGGCCGTCTTGCCGAGAGCCTCGGAGGATTCCTCCACGTCCAGAATATCGTCCACAATCTGGAACGCCAGCCCCACGTGTTCGCCGTAGCGCGAGAGCGCGTCGTACGCCTCCTGCGACGCCCCCGCCGCGATCGCGCCCATGCGCAGCGAGGCGCGCAGCAGCGCCCCCGTCTTGGCGCGGTGAATGCTCTCCAGCAGCTCCGCGTTGGGCGCCTTCCCTTCCCCTTCCAGGTCCGCCACCTGCCCGCCGATCATGCCGCCCACCGTGCCGCTGGAGATCGCCAGTTCCGCAATCAGCCGCGTTCTGCGATCGTCCGCCGCGGCCAATTCCGCCAGCACCTGAAACGCCAGCGTCAACAGCGAATCGCCCGCCAGGATCGCCATCGCGTCGCCGAATACCTTGTGATTGGTTAGCTTCCCGCGGCGGTAATCGTCGTTATCCAGCGCCGGCAAATCGTCGTGAATCAGCGAATACGTGTGGATCAGTTCCAGCGAGCAGGCCGCGGGCAGCACGCCTTCCCACGCGTCTGTAACCGTGCGCGCCGCCTCCAGGCAGAGAATCGGGCGGATCCGCTTTCCGCCCGCGAACAGGCTGTACCGCATCGCGCGATGAATCGTCGCGGGCTCTACCGTCTCCGCGGGCACCAGGCGGTCCAACTCCGCATCCACCAGGCGCTGTTGCTGTGTCAGATACTCTTTCAGGTTCATGCGTTGCCGGACTTTTCCGGGCGGAACGGCTCGGCCGTCATCTTGCCCTCTTTGCGAATCAGCACATCCACGCGGGTCTCCGCCGCCTCCAACTGCTTCCGGCAACTATCGCTCAGTTCCATGCCGCGTTCGAACAGCAGCAGGGAGCGGTCCAGCGAAAGCTCGCCGCCTTCCAGTTCCCGCACCACTGTTTCCAACTCGTCCAGAGAGTTCTCGAACGTCTCAGCCGGTTTCTGTTCGCTCTTCTTTTCCGCCATCGCAATCATTCTAACAATGTGCGGCCCGTGGACTGCCGGGAAGAGTCGATTAGAATAGTCGGTTGATACCCCTCATTGAGCTGGAAAATGTCACCGTTCGCCGTGACGAGCACGTCGCCCTCGACTCCGTCAGCCTCTCCATCGCCCAGGGAGAACACGTCGCCATCCTCGGCCCCAATGGCTGCGGCAAGTCCACACTCATCAAATTGATCTCGCGCGACCTCTACCCCGTGCTCAAGAACGAGCCGTGGGCCCTGCGCATTCTCGGCCGCGAAAAATGGCGCCTCTTCGACCTCCGCCACCACCTCGGCATCGTCTCCAACGATTGGATGCAGATGTGCACCCGCGATTATTCCGGCTACGAAATCGTCCTCAGCGGCTTCTTCGGCAGCGTCGGCATCTGGCCCCATCATCCGGTCACGCCCGCCATGGAGGCGAAGACCCGCGAGGTCATGCACCTCCTCGAAATCGCTCACCTCGCCGAGCGCCACACCAATGAAATGTCCAGCGGCGAAGCCCGCCGCATCCTCATCGCCCGCGCCCTCGTCCACGATCCCCAATGCCTCGTCCTCGATGAGCCCACCACCAGCCTCGACCTGCGCTCCACCCACGAACTCCGCGAGATCCTCCGCAAACTCGCCCGCGCCGGCATCAGCATCCTCATGGTCACGCACCACCTCCCCGATATCATCCCGGAGATGCAACGCGTCGTCCTCATGAAACAGGGCGGCATCTTCCGCGACGGTCCCACCGCCGAAGTCCTCACCTCCGCCGCCCTCTCCAGCCTCTTCGGCCTCGAGGTCGAAGTACTCGAACGCGGCGGCTACTGGCACGTTCTCTAACCGTCCGCCGAGTCCGCTAGACTGAGCAACATGGGGACGTTCGGTACAACCTGTGCGCGCATCCTGGCGGGACTCATTCTCTTCGCCCCGCCCTCCTTCGCCGGCACCGCCGCCGAGATCGCCAAAGCCGTGCGCGAAAACAGCTTCGACCGCGACGAGTGCTACCGCGTCCGCGACCTCACCTTCAACAAAGAGGACATCCGCCTCTACCTCACCGAAGGCTATCTGATCTTCAGCAAGCCCGTCGCCGGCAAACCCATCGCCGCCGTATTCTCCGCCGATGTCGAGGGCGGCGATGGCGAACTGATCCTCTTCCCCCCGGACCGCGCCGAACGCCGCTCCCTCTCCGCCTTCATCGACGCGCCCAATCTCGACGAGCACATCCGCACCGCCCTGATCCTCTTCAGCGGCAACGTCTACGAACAACTCCGCCGGCAGATGGCCCTCAACCCCTCCACCCGCAAGGTCCCCGAAATGGGCCCGGTGTTGGACGAGCGCTGGAGCCCCGTGCTGCGCAACATCGGCAGCAGTTATCAGGCCCGCCTCACCTTCGATCTGATGAGCGCCGCGACCCGCAGCGAGGGCCTCTTCGCCGCCGTCCTCCAAGGCACGAAACTCGGCAACTTCGACGTGGTCTATGATCCCGATGCCGCCGAGCAGATCCTCGCCGGTGCGGTTGCCACCCACAACAACCGCGTCTACTTCGATACCTGGACCAGTTTCCCCGCGCGCTCCTCCCGCAAGAACCCCGCCGCGGCCGCGCCGCATGGCCCACAACTTTCCAACTACCGCATCGACGCGACCGTCACGCCGGATTTCACCCTCGACGTCGTCACCCGCGTCAAGCTCATGGTCACCGGCGCGGCCATGCCCGTCGCCGCGTTCGATATCGCGGGTGAGATGAATGTCAGCGCGGTCACCGTGGATGGCGCGCCGGCCGAACTGCTCCAGGGCGAGAACCTGCGCCTCAGCCTCACCCGTTCCGGCAACACCCTCTTCCTCGTTGCGCCCTCCCAACCCCTGCAGCCCGGCCGGGAATACGAATTCGAGTTTCACCACTCCGGCAAAGTCATTCACGATGCCGGCGAAAACGTCTTCTACGTCAGTTCCCGCTCCAACTGGTATCCTGCCACCGGCCAGCGCTTCTCCCACTACGACCTCACCTTTCACTTCCCCGCCTCGCTCGATCTCGTCAGCGCCGGCGATACCGTGGAAGACCGCACCGAAGGCGAAACCCGAACCGTCCGCCGCAGGACCAGCGCGCCCATCCGCCAGGCCGCCTTCAACCTCGGCGATTATCTGCATGCCAAACTCGAGCGCAACGGCATCGTGATCGATGTCTGCGCCAACCGCAAAGCCGAAGCCGCGCTCCAGCCCAAGACTCCGCCGGCCGTGCTGGCGCCGACTCCCAACCCGATCGGCGGTCTCTCGCGCCGCCGCCCCGAGTCGCTTCAGCCGGCGGCGCCCGTCGAGGTCCCGCACCTTCCCAGCCCTACCGCGAACCTCCAGAACCTCGCTGATTCCGTGGCCTCGGCCATGGAGTTCATGACCGCGAAATTCGGTCCGCCCGCGCTGCCCCACCTCACCGTTTCACCCATTCCCGGAGCCTTCGGGCAAGGCTTTCCCGGACTCATCTATCTCTCCACCCTCGTCTATTTCAAGGACCCGCCCGGCCAGCGCCCCGGCTCCCTCACGGCCACCACCGAACTCTTCTTTCACGAAGTGCTGCAGGCCCATGAGGCCGCCCACCAGTGGTGGGGCAACCGCGTCATGTCCGCCACCTATCGCGACAACTGGCTCATGGAAGCGCTCGCTAACTACTCCGCCCTGCTCTTCCTGGAAAAGAGGCGCGGCACTCACGCCATGGAAGTCATGCTCGCCAGTTACCGCGACGCGCTGCTCGCCAAAAACGAGAACGGCCAACTCGTGGAAGCCGCTGGCCCCATCGTCCTCGGTACCCGCCTCGCCAGTTCCCAGGAGCCCCGCGGCTGGCAGACCATCACCTATGGCAAAGGCAGTTGGATCATGCAGATGTTGCGCGGACGCATGGGCGATACCCAGTTCTTCGCTATGCTCGCCGAATTGAGCAAGCGCTTCGATCGCAAGAGCATCACCACCGAGGAGTTCCGCAAACTCGCCGCCACCTTCCTGCCGCCCAAATCCGACGACCCCGAACTCGAGACCTTCTTCGAACAGTGGATCTACGGCACCGGCATTCCCACCCTCAAACTGACCTACACTGTGAAGGGCGCCGCGCCCAATCTGCGCCTCACCGGCACTCTTACCCAATCGGATGTGGATCAGGATTTCACCGCCGCCGTCCCCGTGGAAATTCAGGTCGCCAGGGGCCGCAGCGTCACCCAGTGGGTGCGCAGCGCGGAGGGTCCGGTCACCTTCACCGTCCCCTTGAAGACGCCGCCCTTCAAGGTCGCGCTCGACCCGCACTTCGCAATGCTCCGCAAGTAGATTAGACTGAATGGCATTGCTCACCGCCACGGGAATTACCAAGTCGTATGCCGGCGTGCAGGCGCTGAAGGGAGTCTCGCTCGCACTCCGCGCGGGAGAGGTGCACGCGCTTTTGGGTGAGAATGGCGCGGGGAAATCCACCCTCATCAAGATCATCACCGGCGCCGTCACGGCAGATGCCGGCACCCTGACCATTGATGGCGCCGGCGTCACGCATCACACCCCGTCCGCCGCCCGCGCCCTCGGCATCGCCGCCGTCTACCAGCAACCCGCCCTCTTCGCCGATCTCACCGTCGCCGAGAACATCTGCATGGCGCTCGAAGGCGCAAGTGTATGGCGCCGCGTCGATTGGGCCGCCCGCGTGAAACTCGCCCGCGAACTGCTCGAGCGCGCCGGCGCGGATATCGATCCCGAACGCACCGTCGCCACCCTCAGCATGCCCGAGCAGCAGATCGTGGAGATCGCCAAAGCCATCGGCGCGCGCGCCCGCATCCTCATCCTCGATGAGCCCACCGCCTCGCTCACCGAACGTGAAGTCGAGCGCCTCTTCCGTGTCATCCGCTCCCTCCGCTCCGAAGGCGCGGGCATCATTTATATCTCCCACCGCCTCGACGAAGTGGCAGAGATCGCCGATCGCGTCACCGTCCTTCGCGATGGCCAGACCGTCGCCACCCGCGAGATGAAAGACGTGGACCGCGCCGAACTCATCCGCCTCATGGTGGGCCGCGATATCCATGCCATCTTCCCCAAGCGCACCGTCCCCGTGGGTGAGATCGTCCTCGAAGCGCGCGGCCTCGGCTCGCGCCAAGCCGGCATCCGCGATGTCTCTTTCACCGTCCGCCGCGGCGAAATTTTCGGCATGGCCGGACTCGTCGGTTCCGGACGCACCCAACTCGCCGAGACCCTCTTCGGCCTCACCCCCGCCGATCGCGGCGAGATCCTCCTGCACGGCCGCGCCGTCCGCATCGCCACCCCCGCCGACGCCATTGCGCGCAAGATCGGCTACCTGCCCGAAGACCGCCGCCAGCACGGTGTCGTCCTGGAGATGGCCATCGCCGCCAACACCACCCTCGCCAGTCTCGCCGCCGTCTCCCGCCATGGCCTCATCGATGAAGCCGCCGAACGCCGCGTCGCGCGCGCCTACGTCGAGCGGCTGCGCGTCAAGACCCACTCGCTCTATGCCGAGGCCGGCTCTCTCTCTGGCGGCAATCAACAGAAGGTCGCGCTCGCCCGCTGGCTCGCCATCGGTCCCGAGGTCCTGATCCTCGACGAACCCACGCAGGGTGTCGATATCGGCTCCAAATCCGAGATCCACGAAATGATGGTCGATCTGGCCGCGCAGGGCATGGCCATCGTCATGATCTCTTCCGAATTGCCCGAAGTGATGGGCATGAGCGACCGCATCGCCGTCATGCACTCTGGCGCCCTCGCCGGCACCCTCACCCGCGCCGAAGCCACGCAGGAAAAACTCCTCGCCCTCGCTCTGGGACACGCCGCATGACACGCCGCATGACACGCCGCTTTCCCAACCCGCCCAATTGTTTTATGGGATCCAGTGGGACAGGCCATCGTTTTTCGTGGCCTGTCGGCTTACTTGCCTTTTGCCTTTCCTTGTTGCCTGTCCTCCCCCTGCCCTCCCCCCGGAGCCTCCGCCCATGATCTCCGCCGAGCGCAAGCGCCAACTCTCACTCGCCCTCGCTCTGGGACACGCCGCATGACACGCCGCTTTCCCAACCCGCCCAATTGTTTTATGGGATCCAGTGGGACAGGCCATCGTTTTTCGTGGCCTGTCGGCTT
>CAIRBY010000276.1 GCA_903876865.1 uncultured Acidobacteriia bacterium | reverse complement strand
CTGCCCTGGTACCGACATCACCCCCCGCGAGAAAGATGTTCTCCGCCTCCTCGCCGAAGGCCTCGGCACCGCCGAGATCGCCCTGCAACTGCAGATTGCCGAAAAGACCGTGCGCATCCACATCGGCAACCTCCTCGAAAAGCTCGGCGCACGCGACCGAACCCACGCCCTCGTCATCGCCCTTCACCGCGGGATCATCCACATCGACTGAGTTTCGCCTGCATATATCGCGTTTTTTTACGCGATAGGTCATTTGTCCTACATGAGCCGCCCCAATCCCGCGCAACATGAGGCATGTCCCTGTCCCGACGCGCCCTCCTCGGCGCACTTGCCGGTACCGCGTGTGTCTCCGGCCAAAGCTACCTGCCCGGAATTCCCAACGTCGGCGTGAAGGCCGATAACGTCGCCTCGCGCACGGAGTGTGGCGTCGGCGCTCTCATGCCGTGGGCCGACGGACTCTACCTCGTCACCTACAACTCCCACAAGAAGACCACCGGCACCGGCCTCGGTCTCTACCGCCTCGATGAGAATCTGAAGCCTACCCTCCTGCACGTGAACAACGGCACCCATGCCAATCGCCTGGTTCACCACGAATCCAACCAGTGCATCATCGGGCCTTACATCATCGATTCCAACGGCAAGTGGCGCTACATCGAGGCCTTTGACGATCACCGCCTCACTTCCACCATGCGCCACCTGACCGATCCCGCCAATCGCGTCTACTTCCAGACCATGGAAGGGCTGCTCTTCGAAATGGACGTCACCACGCTCAAGGCCACCCTCCTGTTCGACGTGGTCAAGGAGATGAAAATCACCAAGGCCGCCCACTTCAAGGGCGGCTACACCGCGCAGAACCGCGTCGTGGTCACCAACAACGGCTTCTACGCCTATGGCGACGAGCAGGCCGGGCTCTTCGAATGGGATGGCGGCAAAACCTGGAAGCGCCTCTCCAACAAGCCCCACATGGATGTCGCCGCGCGGCAGAACATGGGCAGCGTCATGTTTTCCACCGGCTGGGATGAATCCTCCGTCCTCCTCGAAGCCCTCGTCGATGGCCAGTGGCAGCGATATCGCCTGCCCAAGGCCTCCCATGCCACTGAGCAGGCCTGGCAGACCGAGTGGATGCGCATCCGGGAAGTCGAAACCGAGCACTTCATGATGGATATCCAGGGTATGTTCTACGAACTCCAGCCCATGCCCTTCGAAGGCCGCATCTGGGGCGTCAAACCCATCTGCCAGCACCTCCGCATCATCCCGGATTACTGCTCCTTCCGTGGCATGCTCGCCATCGGCGGCAATGAAACCACGCCCAACGGCGACAACAATGCCGTGGTCGGCCAACCTCAAAGCGGCGTCTGGTTCGGCAAAACCGATGACCTCTGGAGTTGGGGCCGTCCCCAAGGCTGGGGTGGCCCGTGGCGCAACGCGCAGGTCCCCGCCGGCGTCCCCTCGGATCCCTTTCTCTTCACCGGCTTCACGCGCAAGGCGCTGCACCTCGTCGCAGCGGACAGCATTACCGTCGCCATCGAAATCGATTTCCTCGGCAACGGCACCTGGGTCAATTACGAAGACATCAAGTTGACCGGCGGCAAGTACCGCTTCGTCAATTTCCCCGACGGTTTCTCCGCCCATTGGGTACGCCTCGTTCCGAGCGGCGCCACCCGGATGACCGCCGAGTTCATGTTCACCTGATCGCGGGCGTTTCCCGCCCACACAGTCCGATAAATAGGAGCTCTCTATGTTGAAAGCGAAATTACCTACTCTACTGATCGTCTTCCTCTCGTTGGCATTGCCCGCGTTGGCCCAGCAGGGAACCGGCGGCATCCTCGGCAAGGTCACCGACCCTTCCGGTTCGCCCATCCCCGGCGCGCCTGTGAGCGTGGTCAATACGGGCACCAACGTCATCAACAAAGCCGTCACCGATGACCACGGCGATTATACCTTCCCCCGCCTCGCCGTAGGTTCCTATAGCGTCAGCGCCGCCCAACCCGGTTTCAAATCCCTCGTCCGTAGCGGCGTGGTCCTCGAAGTCGATCAGCGCGCCGAAGTCAATCTTCAGCTCCAACTCGGCGATGTCGGCGAGAAGATCGAAGTCTCCGGCGACGCGCCCCTCGTCAACACCACCAACGCCACCGTCGGCGAAGTGATCGAGAACCGCCGCATCGCCGAACTGCCCCTCAACGGCCGCAACGCGCTCGCGCTCATGTACCTTTCACCAGACGTCAAAGCGCAGGCCGGCACCAGCGGCTTCGGTGATCGCGGCACCGCCCTCTCCAACGTCAGCATCAACGGCGGACCCAGTTCCATCAACGCCTTCCTGCTCGATGGCGGCACCAACAATCAGGCCTTCCTCCAGGACCTCAACGTCAACCCCACCGTCGATTCCATCGAGGAATTCAAGGTGCAGAGCGGCGCCATGTCGGCCGAATTCGGCTTCACCCTCGGCGGTGTCGTCAACATGGTCACCAAGTCCGGCACCAACAGCATTCACGGCTCCGCCTACGAGTTCGTTCGCAATAACGATTTCGACGCCCGCAACACCTTCGCGGCCAGCATCACGCCCTTCCGCTACAACCAGTTCGGCGGCGCGGTCGGCGGTCCCATCTACATCCCGAAGGTCTATGATGGCCGCAACAAATCGTTCTTCTTCTTCAACATCGAACACTGGCAATACTCCTACGCCAACAGCATCATCACCTCCGTCCCTACGGACGCGCAGCGTAAGGGCGATTTCTCCCAGCTCTTTAACGGCAATGGCGCACTGATCCCCATCTACGATCCCGCCACCACCGTGGTCAATCCCTCCGGCTCCGGCTACGTGCGCACCGTCTTTCCCGGCAACGTCATCCCCTCCTCGCTCCTCGATCCCGTATCTCAGAAAATCCTGAGTTACCTGCCGTCCCCCAACCGCGCGCCCACCAACACTTTCACTCAGGCCAATAACCTGATCGCGCTCGCCCCTGCCGCCCTTCACATGAACCAGTACATGATGAAGTTCGACCACCACTTCTCCGAGAAGGACACCATGTTCTTCCGCTATTTCTACTTCCAGCACTTCAACAACAATGGCGGCGGCAACATCTGGAACAACGATCTCTTCGATTACCGCTACGATCACTACACCGCCAAGAATGTGATCGCCACCGAGACTCACACTTTCTCCCCCACCGTGCTCAATGAAGTGCACCTCTCCCTGGCGCGCAACTACTTCCCCTTCCAGGCTGCCAGCTTCAATTCGGGAATCGTACGCTCTCTCGGCTTGCCCGCCTCCGTCCCCGATCTCGAGCTGCCCAATTTCGCCGGCGGCGCCGGCCTCCCCGGCCAGGCCGATCTCAGCGATGGCATCCGCGGCCAAACTACCTGGCAGCTCGCCGATGCCCTCACCTGGGTCCGCGGCCGCCACACCTTGAAGTTCGGCTTCGACGTCCGCCTCCAGCAGGCCAACAACTTCCAGCCCAGCGGACTCTCCGGCAGCTACTCCTTCTCCAGTTCCCTCACCAACAACCCGCAAGTGACTTCCGGGACAGGCAGCAGTGTCGCGACCTTCGTCCTCGGCCAGGTCAGCTCTGCCAGCATCGTCACCGCTCTCGGCGAGTCCGAAAAAGGCCACTCCATCAGCGGCTTCGTGCAGGACGATTACCGCATCTCCCCGCGCCTCACCCTCAACATCGGGCTCCGCTACGACTATCAGCCCTGGGCTACCGAGCGCAACAACGGACTCTCCAACTTCTCCCCCACCACCATCGATAGCGTCAACGGCCTCCGCGGCGCAGTCCTCTATGGCGGCAAAGGCTTCACCGGCTCGCCCCTCGGCAACACCGAGAAGACCGCCTTCGGACCGCGCGCCGGTCTCGCCTGGGATATCACCGGCAATAGCAAAACCGTCTTCCGCGCCGGCTATGGCATCTACTACGAGAACGTCGTCACCCGCGACATGTTCGGCAACACCGCCGGTTTCGCCAGCACCTCCACCGCCTACAATCCCCCTGGCGGCAACACCAACCTGCCCGCCTTCAAGTTCAGTCAGGGCCTGCCCACTCCGCCCACCCAGCCCCTCGGCAGCGCGCTCGGTCCCGCAGCCTTCCTTGGCCAGGGCGTAAGCCTCGATCAGTCCGGCGAATCCGTGCCGCGCGCGCAGGAGTGGAACGCCTCCCTGCAACGCCAGTTACCCGGATCGTGGGTCGTCGAACTCGGCTACACCGGCAACCACGCCAACCATCTGGTGGCCGGTGGTTACAACCTCAACCAGTTGGACCCATCCTACCTTTCACTCGGCAACGCGCTGCAGAACCCGGTCGCGAACCCCTATGCCGGAATCGTCCCCGGTTCACTCGGCGGCGCCACCATCACGAAGCAACAATCCCTGCTCGCCTTCCCCTACTACACTTCCGTGACCGTCCGCAATCCGCATCTGGGAAGCTCCATCAACCACGCCGGCTTCATCAGCGTGAAGCGGAAATTCTCCAACGGCCTCGTGCTCCTCGGCTCTTACACGCGCGCCAAACTCATCAGCGACAGCATCGTCATCCCGGATAACTTCGGCTCGCTCCTCGTCGCCAACGCCACCGTCACCGGCTACCAGAACGGCCTCTTCAACCGCGCCGGGGAACGCTCCATCGATCCCACCAACATGGCGCAGCGCGTGGTGGTCAGCGGCGTCTACGAACTCCCCGTCGGCAAGGGCAAGGCTCTCAACCTCACCAACCCCTTCGTCAACGCGATGTTCGGCGGCTGGCAGGCGCAGGGCATCTTCACCTTGCAGAGCGGCCTCCCGCTCGTCGTCACCGGCGCCAGCAACAACCTGGCATCCCGCCCCAACAGCACCGGCCAATCCGCCCACTTGGATAACCGCTCGCAGTACGCCTGGTTCAATACCTCCGTCTTCGTGAACCCGCCCACCTACACCTACGGCAACCTCGGCAGAACCCTGCCCGATGTCGTCGGACCCGGCACCGTCAACATCGACATGTCCCTGATCAAGAGCGTCCACATCTGGGAACGCGTGTCGCTGCAGATCCGCGCCGAGGCCATCAACATGACCAATCACGTCAACCTCGGCATGCCGTCCACTTCCTTCTCGCCCGGCGCCAACGGCTTGAACGCCAGTTCCACCTTCGGCACCATCACCTCGGCCGCTGCCGCCCGCGTCCTCCAGTTCGGCGCCAAGGTGGTCTTCTAACCGGAACTTGCCGGAATCAGAACCCGCGATCTCCGCCACCTGCCCGTGCTCGCGCGCAGGTGGCGGACCCCCGCGTACGCCCCGCACCGCGCACGCCCCCTTCGGATCTCCCCAGCGTCGTGCCTTATGCCGATCCCTTCCGCCAGCACGCCTCCGCTCCACACCCCCGCGCCGCGCCATGCCACCCTCCCCGTGCCTATCCCCGTGAGATGGTGCATCGCTCTCCTCCTCCTCGCCATCTCCGTCCTCAACTACATCGATCGCCAGTCGCTCTCCATCCTCGCCTCCACCATCCAACGCGATCTCCACATCTCCGATTCCGGCTACGCCACCATCCTCCAGTGCTTCCTCGGCTTCTACACCATCATGTATCTGGTCTCCGGACGCATCGTCGATCGCTACGGCGCGCGTCTCGCCGAAACCGGTTTCGTCCTCTGGTGGTGCCTCGCCAATATGGCCACATCGCTCGTCACCGGAGTCTTTTCCCTCGCCGTGGTGCGCAGCCTCCTTGGAATCGGCGAACCCGGCAATTTTACCGCCGCCGCCAAAGTGGTCTCGGAGTGGTTCCCCAAACGCGAGAAGGCCATCGCCGTCGGCCTCTACAGCATGGGCGGCACGCTCGGCGCAGCCATCGCCGCTCCGCTCATCTCCCTGCTCGCCCTCCGCTTCGGATGGCGCTCCGCCTTCCTCTTCACCGGAGCCGCCGGACTCACCCTCGCCACCCTCTGGTACAGCTTCTATCGCCGCCCCGCCGACCATCCTTCGCTAGGCGCCGAAGAGCGCGCCATGCTGCGTGCCGAAGGCGTCATTTCAGACCGCACGCCGCCCCCCGAAACCTCGCGCCTGCCCCTCCGCAACCCCAGCCTCTGGGCCGTGCTCGTCTCGCGCATGATCACCGACCCGCTCTGGTACTTCTACCTCTTCTGGTTCCCCAAATACCTGCAGGAGGTCCGCGGCTTCACCCTCGCCGATCTCGGCAAAACCATCTGGATCGTCTTCGTCTCCGCCGATCTCGGCTGCCTCCTCGGCGGCTGGCTCTCCGGCCGCCTCGTCCGCTCCGGCTTTGCACCCGTCACCGCCCGCCTCGCTGTGATGGCGGGCGCCGCCTGTATCGTCGCCATGAGCTTCCTCACGCCCCACCTGCAGGGCCGCGCCATTCCCCTCGCCGCCGCCTCCGCCTTCGCCTTCGCCCACATGATCTGGATGACCAACTCCACTACCCTGCCCATCGATATCTTCCCCGTCAACGCCATCGGCTCTGCCCAGGGCCTGATCGGCGCGGGCAGCTCCCTCGGTGGTTTCATCTCCAGCGGCCTCATCGGTTACTGTGTCACTCACGCCTCTTACACACCCGTCTTCTTCGCCATGAGTTTTCTCCATCCCACCGCGCTGATCGTTCTCTTCTTTACCCTGCGCAGGAGTCCCAGCCAATGAAACAGATCTCCGAACAATATGAACTCGTTGTGATCGGCGGAGGCCTCGCCGGCCTCTGCGCAGCCGTCGCCGCGGCCCGCCACGGCGCCCGCACCTGCCTCGTGCAGGATCGCCCTGTCTTCGGCGGCAACAGCTCCTCGGAAATCCGCGTCACCCCGCACGGAGCCGCCGCCTTCCACGCCTACGCACGCGAAACCGGCATCCTCTCCGAACTCCTCATCGAAGAGCGCGCCCGCAATCACGAAACCATCTTCGAAAACGGCTGGACCAACAGTGTCTGGGATCTCGCCCTCTACGATCTCGCCATGGCCACGCCCAATCTGACCTTCCACGTCAACACCACCATCACCTCCGTCCGCCTCCGCGACCCGCGCCACCTCGCCGCCGTCACCGGCTTCGTCGCCGCCGCCGAAACCGAAATCACCTTCGAAGCCCCGCTCTTCATCGATTGCACCGGCGATGGCCTCGTCGCCGCCCAGGCCGGCTGCGAGTGGCGCATGGGCACCGAAGGCGCGGCCGAATTCCACGAGCCCCACGCGCCCGCCCAACCCTCCGCCGATACCATGGGCAACTCCATCCACTTCCGCTGCCGCGACATGGGCCGCCCCGTCCCCTACCAGGCCCCCGCATGGGCCATGCACTACGATGACGCCGCCTACTTCTACCAGCAGGGCCGCCTCCCCAAAGACGTCCGCGGCGGCTTCTGGTGGCTCGAAATTGGCGTCCCCTGGCACACCATCACGGACGCCGAAGAGATCCGCCACCAGCTCACCCGCCACGCCCTCGGCGTCTGGGATTGGATGAAGAATCGCGACCCTCGCACTAAAGATCTCGCCGCCAACTACGCCCTCGATTGGATCGGCCAAGTTCCCGGCAAGCGCGAGAGCCGCCGCATCATGGGCCGCTACCTGATGACCGAGCACGATCCCCAGAACCGCACCGTCTTCCACGATGAGATTGCCTTCGGCGGCTGGTTCATAGACCTCCACACGCCCGGTGGACTACTCGCGCCCTCCAGCGAACCCGCCAGCGCCGAAGGCTATTCGCCCTCCAGCACCTACGCCGCCAAGAGTTACGCCGGACCCTACGGCATACCCCTGCGCATCCTCATCGCCAAAGACCTCGACAACCTCATGATGGCCGGGCGCAACGTCAGCGTCACCCACGCCGCCCTCGGCACCGTCCGTGTGCAGGGCACCACCGCGCTCATGGGCCAGGCCGCCGGAACCGCTGCCGCTCTCTCCCTGCGCCACGCCATCCCGCTTGCGGATATGCCCGCCCGCGGCATCACCCTCGTGCAGCAGGCGCTCCTCCGCGATGGCTGCTTCCTCCCCAACTTCGCCAACCGCGACCCGCTCGATCTCGCCCGCGCCGCCACCGCCTCCGCCAGCAGCCACGCCTTACTTCGCGGAGCCGGACCGGAATCGCGCGGCGCCCACACCGGACTCGATATCTGGCGCGATCAGGCCGTGCCTCTTGTCGAAGCCCTCACCGCCCGCCGCGGCCAGTGGATCGCCCTCGGCACCGACCGCCTCGACGAACTCTCCGTTTGCCTCACCAACCTCACCGCCGAAATCCAATCCGTCGAAGCCGCCCTCGTTCGCGTCGATGACATCTGGGATTACCGCTCCGAGCCGCCCCACGTCCTCACCACCACCACCCTTAGCGTTCCCGCCGGAGCCTCGCGCCAGTGGGTTTCCTGGCCTGTTGCCCTCTCCGGCCTCACCGCCGAAGGCTATCTCCGGCTTGACCTGCTCACCAACCCCAACGTGGAATGGCACGCCGCCGGATCGCTCGTCCCCGGCCACCTCGCCGCCTTCGAAATGTCTCCCGGAAAAATGCGCCGCCTCGGCCCCGGCATCACCATGAGCTTCCTCGTCTCGCCGTCACAGCCCTGCTTCGCGCCCGCCAATGTACTCTCCGGCGTCACCCGCCCCCATGCCACGCCTAACCTCTGGCGCTCCGATCCCGCCGAGCCCCTCAGCCAGTGGCTCGAACTCGCTTGGCCCGACCCACAAACCCTCGCCTGCGTCGAACTCGTCTTCCCCGGCCACCTCATCCGCGAGTACCACGCCTACGGCCCCTTTTACCGCGATCCGCAATGCCCGCGAAACTACCGCCTCCTCGCCGCTGTGGATGGGGAGTGGCGCGAGTTGCTGCGCGTCGAAGGCAACTACCAGCGCCACCGCCGTCATGCCTTCGCTCCCATAGCCACCACCCGCCTCCGCGTGGAAATCGGCGCGACCAACGGCGATCCCTCCGCCGCCATCTACGAAATTCGCTGCTATCAGGAGCCCTCGTAATGTATCGCGCGCTCGCCCTCGTCTTCCTCACTTTCGCGCTTGCCGTCGCGCAGACTGCGGGGCAGGGAACGTACACCCTCCGCCTCGATCAGCCCCGCCAGATCATTCGCGGACTCGGCTACGAAATCCAGAGCGATAGCATCGGCTCGGACAATCTAGGCCTCCCCGATAAAATCGTCGCCGTCCCGCACGATCTTCTTCCCGCCGAACGCAAGCGCCTCTATTCCGATATGCTCCGCGGCTTCCGCTACTGCCGCCTCGCCATGGGGCTCTACCTCCGCGGCACAGACCCCGCTGGAAAACAGATCGTCGAACGCTACCCCGGCCAGATGCGCGACCTCAAAGAGATGCAGTCCGCCGCCCGCATCGAAGGTTTCGAAGTCGAATACTGGTCGCCTGCGCCCTATTGGAAGAGCAACGGCAAGTTCCAGGGCGGCACCCTCAAGCAGTTCGACCCCGCGTTCCTCAGCCAGTTCGCCGCCGCCCTCGTCGAAGATGTCCGCTACCTCGAACGCAAGGGGCTCAAGGTCATGCAGTGGGGCCTGCAAAACGAACCGCCTGTCGATGACGGCAAATACTCGACCTGTTCCTACAACGGCGAGCAATACTACCAGGCCATGAAAGCCGTGGCGCCCACTCTCCACCAGGCCTTCCCCCGCATCGTCATTCACGCCGATAGTTGGGGCGGCCAATCTGCCCCGGGCTCGCAACTCATCCGCCGCGATCCCCAACTCCTGCCCTCCATCGATGCCTGGAGCTGGCACCGCATCGGCGCCGATTCCACCGAGCAGATCGAAAAGGCCGCGCTCTTCAATGAGGGAGCCGAAGGCAAGCCCGTCTTCAGCAATGAATTCGAATACCTCCAAGGCCCCGCCTCAGACCAGCGCTTCGTCAATACCGCCCAGTCCATCATGAACTGGTTCGTCTTCGAAAATTCGCCCACCTGGTATTGGCTGCACGCCCTCAAGCCCACCTACAACGCCGAGGCATCCGGCTACGCCCTCGGCTTCTGGCGCCCCGCCGACGATAAAGACCTGTCGCGCCTCCCCGGCATTCAGCCCGGCCACTGGGATTACAATCGCCAGAACTGGCACTCCCTCGCCGGCTTCCTCAAATATCTCCCCTGGGATTCCGTGCGCCTCCACGTCGAGGAAGATCAGGTGCGCCCCGGCAACCGCATCCTCGCCTGGAAGACGCCCTCGGGCAAACTCGGTATCGCCGTCACCAACCGCTCCGGCCAGCCCTTTCGCTTCCGCATCGATGCCGCACGCCGCACTGCCTTCGCCGGCTATCGCTTCACGCCGCGCCAGGCCAATGTAGCGCTCGGCCGCCTGCAAGGTCCGCAATTCGAAGCGGTGCTGCCTGATCTCGCCATCGAGTTTTGGGTCGAACAGTAGTCTCCGCGCAGTACCGCCGCAACCCTACTTGTGGCTCGCCGCGTAGTGTGCCTTCAGCAGGTCGCCGCCGAAATCGCCCGTGAAATCGCGCCACACCGTGTGGATGTGGTTCGCCGCATTCTGCGTGTTATCGAACTCAATCAGGAACGTCGCCGTCTGAATCCGGTAGTAGTGCGCCTCGCCGTTCTTCACGCTGCCGCACCACGCGAACGAGATGTTCTTCCCCGCCTTCTGAATCATCTCCTGCCGCGCCTGCGCGATCTGCTCCGGCACGTTGTGTACGTACTCGCTCAACAGCGCGTTCAGCTTCGCAAACTGCGCCGCCGTCATCTTCGCCGCCGAAAGTCCCGACGCCTGCCCTTTCAACGCCGCCTCGCGGTTGTTCGACGTCAGAATCTCGTTCGGCGCCTTCGCGTCCACAATCGCCGCCTTCTGCTGCGCGGCGTCCAGCGAATTCATCAGGTCGTGCCCCAGATCCTCTTCCGCCGCCAGCACGCGCAATCCGCTCCGCGGTCCTTCGCGCACCTCCGCCGGATTCGCCCCGAAGAAACTCGGCGCGTCCACCACATGCCCGTTCACGATCGTCCAGTTCTGGCTCACGTGATGCCCTTCCACGCGATACCCCCACGTGCCCGTCTCGCTTGGTGTGCCGAAGATCGAAAAGTAATACT
This sequence comes from uncultured Acidobacteriia bacterium, assembly GCA_903876865.1. Classification (GTDB taxonomy): domain Bacteria; phylum Acidobacteriota; class Terriglobia; order Bryobacterales; family Bryobacteraceae; genus Solibacter. The sequence goes on along the minus strand of CAIRBY010000276.1, from coordinate 8,259 downwards.
TCTCCGGGTTGCGCCGCTCGCCGCTATCCTTCTCCATGATGCGCAGCACGTCGTCCAGGCTCATGATCGTCACCGCCTTCATGTACCCGCTCTGGCTCAAGCCCGCGCTCAGCAGAGCCGTCGCAAGATGCCGCTGATGCGGCTGCATTTCCCGCAGAGGCAGGCCTTTGCGTTCGATCGGGACGAAGAACCAGTTGACGCGCTCGGCGTCTTCAAACGGGAAGGTGGCTTTGGCCCGCTGTTCCGGCGTCAGATCCGCCAGAAACCGGTTCGCCGCTTCGGTCATCACTGATGCCGAGTTCGTTCGATTGTACGCGGACGTTAATCCAAAGACAGCAACTCCAACCAGACCCAGACGTAGACACAGAGCTTTCATGGCTCCCCCTCCGTGTCATCTTATCAGTTCCACCCAGTAGGGCAGGCGTTTCCGCCTGCCAACCAGCCACGCCCCGGAAGTTGGCAGGCGAAACCGCCCAATGCCGTTTAAACAAGGCACTTTGCAGGCGCCCCGGCCTTTCGTGGGGCGGACCCCGGACCGCTGCCGACGCCCTCGTCGGCCTTTCGACCGTCGCAGCCATCTGATTCTTCACGGCAAGAGCGGGACCAGGGGTCCCGCGCGGACGAGGGCGGCCGCCCCACAAGATCCGGCGCAGTCCGGGCCGAGGCTTATTTAAGCGGCATTGGGCGGACCCGCCTACCCTACCCTTGCTTCCTATGCCCAATTTACCCAGCCCTCTCCGGTAAGCGAAGATAGGTCATGCTGCTTTTTCTCGGAGTCGATGGAGGCCAATCCGGCACCACTGCCATCATTGGCGATGAGGCCGGTCGCATTTTAGGCCGCGGTGAAGCCGGACCGTGCAACCATGCCGCCGCCGGCGAGGGCCGCGCCAAGCTGGAACGCGCCGTCACCGGCAGCCTCACCGCCGCCGCCGCTGAGGCCGGTCTCGACCCCGCCACGCTGCAATTCGAGGCAGCCTGTTTCGGCATGAGCGGCGGTCCCGACGATAAACGCGACATCCTCGCCGCAATTCTGAACTCGAAGCAGCTAGTCGTGACGAACGACGCCGTCATCGCCCTCGCCGGAGCCACTACCTCAGGGCAGGGAATCATCACCATCGCCGGCACCGGTTCCATCGCCTTCGGACGCAATCCCGCGGAGCGCACCTCACGTGCCGGCGGCTGGGGCTATGTCTTCGGCGACGAGGGCGCCGGTTTCGATATCGCGCGCCAGGCCACCCGCGCCTGCCTCCGCATGGAGGAAGGTTGGGGTCCGCCCACCCTGTTGCGCGACCGCATGCTGGCCGCCACCGAAACCAACACTGCGAACGAGATGCTCCATGCCTTCTACACCGATGCCTGGCCCCGTTCCCGCGTCGCGACCCTGGCCCGTCTGGTCGATGCCACCGCCGCCGATTCCGACCCCGTCGCCATCGAACTGATCCGCAGCGCCGCCCACTACCTCGCCATGCTCACCGGCGCGGTGCGCAATGAACTCTGGTCCCAGGGCGCCCCGGTCGAGGTTGCCTACATCGGCGGCGTCTTTGAAAGCCGCCTGCTCCTGGAAACCTACCGCGCCCTGGTGGAACTGCCGGACGGCGTCCGCTGTGGTGCGCCCCTCCACGGCCCCGATATCGGAGCCCTCCTCGAGGCCTACCGCGCCGCCGGACTTCGTCCACCCGTAGTGGCGTAAGCCTTCAGGGCAGGGAAGTAGCCACCTTCCCTTCCCGCTATCGATCAACCCAAAACGGGCGCACGCCGCACGGAAGAGCCGCCACTGCACTCCGCCGCGCGAGATGCGCCCGCGTGAATCCCCGCAAATCAGAACGAGAGCTTCAACGCCATCTGCACCGTGCGTGGCGCGTTCTGCTGCGATGCGCCAACCACACCGAAGCTCGAACTGGTGGGGTCGCTGTTGGGAGCCGCGAACCGCGGATGGTTGAACGTGTTGTAGGTCTCGAACCGGAACTGGGTCTTCAAGCGCTCGCGAATGACGAAGTTCTTGTAGATGCCCATGTCCAGGCTGTTCGTGCGGCTGGCGCGTACGCTGCCCCAGCGCGTCGGGTAGTTGCGAATATAGGCGGCGAAATCCTGGTAGACGCCGTTCTTCACCGAGTCGCTCGCAGCGGGCTTGTAGGTCGCGCCCGGGAGGCTCATCACGCCCGTCCACGCCGGATACGTGGTGATGTCGGCTCCCTTATCCGGGAAGCGCTGGAACTGCGACGTGTCGAACCACTTGTTCAGGCTCTGCTGATCGCTCGGCAATGCGAAATTCTTGCCTGAGAAGAAAGAGTCCGTGCTGAAGACCACAGGCACACCGGACTGAATGCCGAACTGGCCGGAAAGCTGCCAGCCGCCCACCACTGCGTCCAATACCTTGGGCATGCCCTTACCGAGCGCTCGATTGCGGCCAATGGGCATTTCCCAGATCGGCGCGATCGAGAGGCGGAAGGGACGGTCCTCGCCACCGAGCTTATGCTCCACGTGACGGCCCGCGATTTCCGGACCGGTCCAGGAAGTGTCTTCGAAAAGCTTGCTCCACGTGAAGGAGTTGATGACCGCGAAGCCCTTGCTGAAGCGGTGCTCCACTTTGGCCAGCATCGCATCGTACCGGTTCTGTCCCCACGGCACCAGGTTCTGGGTCATGCCGCCCAGAATCTTCACCGGGTTGAGCAACTGGTTCATCGCAACCGTAGTGTTGGTGGCTGCGGATCCGGTGACGTTTGCTAGACCCTGGAACGGGTTGGGCACCAGCGTGTTCCACAGCAGCGTGTCCAGCGGACGGCCGGCCGAATCGAACACGCTCTGTACGCCCAGGTACTGCTTCCACAGGTCGTAGCTGGGCATGTTCATGTTCAGCCCGGAGGTGATGTTGTAGGTCTTGTTATGCGTGTAGCCGAGTTCCAGCAGCCAGCTCTTGATCTGGTGCTGCAGGTGGAGGCTGTACTCCCACGAGTAGAAGCGGCGCACGTCCTGCGCGTTCCACGTCACGCCCTGACCCAGATTCGTGAGCGCTCCCATCGAAGACCCCGTGGGATTCAAAATGCCTCCCCGGTACGGATTGTCGAGCGTGTCGTAGGCTGTGAAATAGTTGTCGGTGGTCTGGTTAAACGTGGTGGAGCGGCTGAAGCCATTCTGCCCGCCCGTATCGAAGGATGCCTGACTGAACCGGCCGAAACCTCCGCGTAACACCGTATTGGGCCCGAGCTTATACGCCGCGCCGAAGCGCGGTTGGATCTGGGTCCAATCGGTGTGATAAATGCCTCGAGGCTGGCCTCCCACCCCGGAGAAAACCTGCGCCCCCATCAGCTTGAACGCACTCGCGGGCAGATACTGCTTCAGAATCTGAATGCCCGGGTTGGCGGCGTTGGATGGGTTGTTGAGGATGTTGGTATACGCCGCCTGAGCCGCGTCGCTCATCGGGTTGACCACCGTCGGGTCGAAGTTGGTGGTCATGCGGTTGAAACGCTCGGTGACGGGCGTTTCCCAGTCGTACCGCAGTCCCATGTTGACCGTGAGGCGAGGCGTGACGCGCCAATCGTTCTGCAGATAGAAGGCTTCAAAGTGTTGGCTCCAGAAGGCGTCGGCATTGCGCGGGAACGCACCCGAATTCGGCAGTCCGAGCAGGAAGGCGGCGGCGCTCGCGCCCACGCCCGTTCCACCGCTGTTCAGCGCATTCTGGCGCGTCCAGTTGCTGTTGTCGAAAGTGTAGATGCCCTGATTGCCGATCCCCTTATTGGCCTGCTGCAATACCCAGTGCTCGGCGCCCACTTTCCAGGTCATGTTGCCTTTGACCTTGGTCAGCGTGCCTGCCCAGGTGTAGTAGGACGTGTCCACCACGCTGCCCGCCTGGCTGGTGCCGATGTTGCCGAACTGCCCAATGATGTACGGGAACGAACTGAGCGCCATCTGGGAAGTGAAACTGGTGGGGAAGCCGAGCGTGGAGGCGTCGAAGCCCGCGCCCTTATCGTTGTTGGGCTCTTCGTAGCGCGCCAGGTTTGCGCGCAGATCGAGGATGGTCGTGGGTCCAAGCGTCCAGACGTGGTTGAACTGCAGCGTCCGCGCCATGCGGTGCTGGTACGCCCCAGTGGAAGGGTTATGGAAGTCGTCGCCGCTCAGTTCATCCTCGTGATACCAGCCCACCGACACCATGCTCTTGTGGTTGTTGTTCCAGATCTGGTCGCCGCGCCCGCTGATGTCGGCCATCTTGTTCTGGCGGCTGGAGGAGGGCGTGAAGTTGTTGGCGTCCGTGCTGGTGCCGTCGCTCGGCGTGTTGGGCAGGGGAACATAGGTCAGGATGCTCTGTGCCACCTTGCTGAGTTGGTTGGTGGGGATCTTCATGCCGGGAAACAGCGTGCGATTGCCCTTTGAATCCACCGTGAGGGGATCGTAAATCTGAACCGGAATGCGGGTGCGCACGCCGCCGGTGACAGTGGAGGTCCAGGTCTGGCTGAAATCGCCCTTACGTTCGTCGGAGTTGAAAACGCTCCTCGTGGCGAACCGGGGATCCTGGTTGCGCGTGCCGTCGTACGCGAAGAAGAAAAAGGTCTTCTGCTTGCCGTTATATACCTTAGGCAGCCATACCGGACCGCCCACCGTGCCGCCGTACTGGTTGAAATGAATCGGCGCCTTGGCCACGCCAGCCAGGTTGCTCTGAAACGTGTTGGCGTTGAAGATGTTGTTCTGGTTGAATTCGTACAGGCTGCCGTGGAGCTTGGCCGTGCCGCTCTTGGTGACCATCTGGATGGTGCCGCCCGCTTGCCGGCCGATCGAGGAATCATACGCGTTCATCACCACGCGAAACTCCTGGATCGCATCCGGCGCCGGCATAAAGCCCGCCTGGCCGCCAGTCTTCAGATTGGGCATGCCGTTCAGCTCGAAATTGTTGGACCGGGTATTGTTGCGGCCTCCATCCACGGTCATTTGAGATGCCGCGTCATGCGACCAGAGGTGGGCAGTATTGTTGTTCTGATCCTGCTGCAGCACCCCGGGGGAGAGCGTGGCGAGCAGGGTCAGCACGCGCGAAGACGAGGGCATCTCCAGAATCTGGTCCTGCGAAATCACTGTGCCGGACGTGGCTGCCGTCGTGTCAATGAGCGGAACTTCAGCCGTCACCGTAAGTTCGGTATTGGTGGAGCCGACTTCCAGTTGGGTGTCGATCTGCTTGTTGTCCGACGTCTGAAGCAGGATTCCTTTGCGGTCCACGCTCTTGAAACCGGGAGCCGTGATGATGAAGGCGTAGCGGGCAGGTACCAGGAACTGTACCACCCAGTTGCCCTGATCGTTGGTCTTCGTGGTCTGTTTGACCGCGGTGTCTTCAGAGATCACCGCAACCTCGGCGTTCGGCACCGCGGAGCCTTGCGCGTCCGTCACGCGCCCGCCCAGTGAAGCGCGGCTGGATTGCGCCCACCCGCCGCCTGCCGCGAACAACAGGCACGCCAAGGCCAAAATCAGAGTCAATCGTTTTCGCATAAAAAATCTCCCGGCAAGCCGCACATCGCCACGAGGCCCGATGCTGGTCGCAAGTCGGTCATACAGAAACGCCGCGACTTCGCTTACTCTCACCCTGAAGCGGATGCTAACATCGGGCACGCTGCCCGGCAAGGGAGCAAAAGAGGTTTTGATCTTATTTACAAATGGTGGGCACCCCAACTTCTAGTGGATGGTCCGCTTTAGTCCAGATGCTTTCAGTTCTGATAACGAATATTATGTCAACTTGTGAATCGGGAGCCGTACATACACCGGTGCCTGCCCCCACCGCCAATCTCGGGCCGCTCCACCCTCCACACAAAAAAGGGCCCAGCCCCCCTTTCAAAGGGGCTGGGCCTAAGGGAAGAAACCAAATCGCACAAACAGAGAGAAACTGACTACCGGCTGCGGCCTCCCCGATTGCCACTGCCACCACCGGACGGCCGGCTGTTGCCCCCGCCCGAAGGATTCCCGCCGCCGCCGTTACTCCGCGGCGCGCTGTAACTCGGAGCACTCTGGCGCGGTGCGCTGTAAGTGGGCGCACTCTGCCGCGGCGCACTGTAACCCGGAGCGCTCTGTCTCGGTGCGTTATAGCTCGGCGAATTCTGGCGAGGCGCCGGCGAACCATACGTCTGTCCGCCCGACCGCTCCCGCACCACCGGAGGCGCGATCCGCAGCGACTGCTGGCCCGATCCCGAATTGCCCGACGAACCAAACTGCCGGCCACTCTGTCCCGGATTCCCATTCTGCCTCGGCGCTGCCGTACCCTGCCCGCTGGAGCCGCCGGCCGGAGTCCCGAACCTCTGCCATCCGCCCTGCGAACTCGCCGCCGGGCGCTCGCTACGAGCCGCCGTACCGGCGCTACCACTCTGATTCCCGGCGCCTTGCCCGGCCGGCGTTCCGAACCGCCGCCAACCGTTGTCGCCGGATCCCTGAGCCGCCGCCTGACCGCGAACCGCCCCGCCCACCTGGCTGCCCGCTGCCGGACCCTGTCCGCGAACCGCACCCGACTGCCCAACCGTGCTCCGTCCCACCGGGTTCGGAGTCTGCTGCCGGAAGAAGCGCGTATTCCCGTTCGTCTGCGGAACCGCACCCACCTGCCGGTCCGTGAACCGCATATTCTGCGCCCCCCCAGTGAACGGCATCCGCCCGTTGATCGCCCCCGCATTCTGGATCTGCGATCCGTTCATGTGCGTCACATTATTGAAACGGCCATTCTGGAAATCCGCCGCTCCCACCGCATGGACACCATTTGCATACCGCGCATTTCTGTAATTATTTGTGATGTTTACGTTGGTAATGTTAATGGATCGGTTGCTGTACCCGCCGCTGCCGTAGTAGCCCCGTCCCCACCAGGGGTGGAAGACCTCGAAGGGTGCCAGCGGAACCCAGCCGATATTGCCGTAACCGAAACCCACTCCGATTCCCACACCGCGGCCGAAGCCGAAGAACCCGACCAGTGCCGGCGACCAATAGTGCCGCGCGCTGATCGAACCCGGATACCAGCACCAGCCCAGACGCCCGTCACGGTACCAGCGTCCATAGTGATATGGCGCCCATCCCCAGGGGTCGGAACTGACCCAGGTCCAGCCATACCAGTCTTCCCAAACCCAGCGCCCCGATTGATACGGAGCCCAGTCCGCTCCCACCGAAGGACGCCACACGTACCCGTAATCGGGCGTGTTATTCCACGTCCCGGCCGAGTCCAGATCCTCGGTGCCGTACACCCCCTGCCCCACATACCGGGAACTGGTGGATTGAGTGATCATCCGGTCCCGGCCATCGCACCACCGGTCCCACTCGTCCATTCCGCCTGCGTTCACAACCTGAAACTCCGCGTCTGTCGAACTGCCGCGCGCCAGCAGTGTCTGGCCATTGCGCACCCACTGCGACCCATGCGGCGTAAAGACTTCCACCTCGCCGCCACGCGCCGTGACTTCCGTCTCGCCGGCCTCGTTTACCGTGATGCGGAAACTTCCCTGCCGCGTCGGCCGCACCGATAGGCTCGGCGTGTCGATCTCGACGTTGCTTTCCGCTGCCCGCAAACTCCGGTAGGTGACCACCCCTTTGGCTAGTTCCATCTGCAGCCGGCCGTACTCCAATTGGGTCAGGCGCAGATCGCCGTTCGCCCCCAATCTCAATACGTTAGAGGCATCAAATTGAACTTCCGCACGAGAGTTCGGTCCCGTCGCTACATTGTCGCCGGTCATGAGCGGAGCGTTGATCACGCCCGCCACCCAATCTCCCGAATCGCCGCGCCGCACGGAAACTTCTCCGTTCATCAGGCTGATGCGGGCAACTGCGCGCTTCAGATCGTCAGGGTCTTGCGCGCGTGCACGCGTCAAGCCGCCTGCGATGGCGAACATCGCCCCCGTCAGTGCCAGGAATCGCAAGTTTCGTAGGTGTCTCATACCAGGGTCTCCGCAACTACACCCGCATTGCTGCAAGCCTCTGGCCAAACGGTAAGTGCAAATATTTGAACTGCTTAAGTGATCGCTGCGATTCGCGGAGGTGGTTGAAAACCACCAGCCCTGGCCGCTATCCATCAGATTCGCTGGGTTAGAATCGCTGGTAAAGGGTCATGCCTTCATCGTGATACAGGACGCGCACCTGCCCCTTCGCCACAGGTTCGCCAGCGAGGGAGACATTGAACTCGGCGCCGTCACCCGTCGGGTTCGACACCACCTGCCAATTCCCTTTCCGGTAGCGGGTCTTTTAAAACTCCAGTATCGGAGCCGCACCAGGTGTGGCTCCGATGCGCACTACGCTATCCCCGGTAGCCGTCCGCAGGGG
>CAIRBY010000275.1 GCA_903876865.1 uncultured Acidobacteriia bacterium | reverse complement strand
CACCGTCCGCCAGCCTTCCTGGCTCGTTGCGCAGGGCCAGGTCCGGACCGGCTTGAAGGTCAACAAGCCTTGGAAGGACCGTTCGCTGACCGACATTGGCCCCAAGCTCGGCGGCTACCCGGAGAAAGAGTTGGCAACCATCCCCTCCCTCGAAATGCAGACCATCGCCCACACCACCAACCGTCCCATCAATCAACCCTGGACACCCGGCGAGTCGCAGGTCCTCGCCTCCAATGCCTGGGAGATCGTCGATCTCGGCTGCAACCTCACCGGCTTCATCGGCGCGAAGCTGAACTGCCACAACAAGACCCGCATCTTCCTCACCTTTGACGAAATCCTCTCCAACGGCGATGTGGACTTCAAGCGCCTGGGCTGCGTCAACGTCCTCGCATACGACTTGCAGCCGGGCACCTACGAGTTGGAATCCATCGAGCCCTACACGCTGCGCTACCTCAAGCTCATCGTGCTCGAAGGCAATTGCGAGGTGCAGAACCTTTATCTCCGCGAATACACCAGCGCCGGCGTCGGGCAGGCGCAGTTCGCCGCGAGTGACGAGCGGCTCAACCGCCTGTTTGCCGCGGGCCGCGAGACCTTCCGCCAGAACGCCCTCGACATCTTCATGGATTGTCCCTCCCGCGAGCGCGCCGGCTGGCTCTGCGACAGCTTCTTCACCTCCCGCGTGGCCAAAGATCTGTGCGGCGACACCCGCATCGAAAAGAACCTCTTCGAGAACTACCTCCTGCCCCCGAAGTTCGCCCATCTGCCCGACGGCATGTTGCCCATGTGCTACCCTTCGGACCACAACGACGGCGTGTTCATTCCCAACTGGGCGCTGTGGTTTGTCGTCCAGCTGGAGGAATACCTGGCGCGCAGCGGCGACCGCGAGACGGTGGATGCCCTCCGGCCCCGCGTGCAGCGCCTGTTCGATTACTTTAAGAAGTTCAGGAACGAGGACGGCCTCCTGGAGAAGCTCGAAAGCTGGGTCTTCGTAGAGTGGTCCGCCGCCAACAACTTCGTCCAGGATGTCAACTACCCATCGAACATGCTTTACGCCAAGGCCCTCGATGCCGCCGGCAAGATGTATGGCCTGTCCGAACTGACCGAGGACGCCGAGCGCATCCGCGAGACCATCCGCCACCAGTCCTTTCAGGCCGGTTTCTTTGCCGACAATGCCAAACGCGTCAACGGCAAGCTCCAGACCACCACCAATCGCACCGAAGTCTGCCAATACTTCGCTTTCTTCTTCGAGGTCGCCACCCCGGAGACCCATTCCGAGCTCTGGCACCGGCTGGTCAAGGACTTTGGCCCGCAACGAAAGGAGACGAAGGCATTCTCCGAAATCCACCCGGCCAACGCCTTTATTGGGAACGTCCTACGCCTCGACCTGCTCTCCCGCTACGGCCTCTGCCAGCAACTGCTCGATGAATCGCTGGCCTACCAGCTCTACATGGTTGACCGCACCGGCACCCTCTGGGAGAACGACGGCGCCTACGCCAGTTGCAACCACGGCTTTGCCTCGCACGGTGGCGTCCACGTCCTCTATCGTGACGTGCTCGGGTTACAGCAAGTGGATACCGTCAACCACTCGGTTCAACTCCGCTTCACCGACTCGCGTCTGGATTGGTGTGAGGGGCGCCTGCCGACCGTGGACGGCCCGGTCGAACTCCGCTGGCGCAAGGAGGACGGCAAACGGGTTTACCAGGTCACCGCCCCGGCCGGCTATACCATCAAGACCGAGAACCGCAGCGCCCTGCCAGTCGTTCAACGTTAACCTGCGGCTCTGCCTCACCCTGGCGAAGGAGAACCACAGATGGACACAGATGAACACAGATTCTGCCAGGAGAGCGCCATCTCCCGGGAGCTTTACGCAGGCTCGCCTTCTGGAGGCGAACATCTCGCCGCCAGGAACCGGGGTTTAGAATACCCCCCATCAGTGTCTATCTGTGTCCATCTGTGTTTAGATCAGCTCGTTGCATGAGTTTCCTGCATTTCTGCATTCTGCCTTCTTCCTTCTACCTTCGCTTTCGCGTGGTCCGTCATCCTTCGTCCCCTTATCCCATTTCAGCTTTCTACTTTCAGCGTTTCAGCTTT
>CAIRBY010000274.1 GCA_903876865.1 uncultured Acidobacteriia bacterium | reverse complement strand
GTCACCGTCGCCGTGATGGCCGCCCCCACCGCGGGCGCCGTCGTAAACGGTGCGTTCAGCTGCACCGTGTGCGCGTCCACAATCGCCGCCACGAAGCGCACCTGCCCGCCGAAACTCACCGCCTGGCCGCTCCCGAGGCCGTGCGCCGCCGCGAACCCCAGCCGCCCCCCGCTCGTGATCGAGGCCACCGTCCCGCCCGCGAACCGCACCGGAGCCGCGCCCAGCGCCGCTTGAAACAGCGGACCGTAGCCCGGTCCCGCGCTCGTCTTGTCCCAACTCGTCAGATACGTCTGCAGGTCGAAGTCCGTCCGCCGCCGCACTCCCGCGGGCGTGCCCGCGAATGTCCGGCTGCCCGTCTTATCGCGCCGCGTGCCCATCGCCGTCTGTTGCTTCACTCCCAGTTTCACGGCCGGTATCCGGTTCACCGCCGCGATCGATCCTACATTCCCGTACGTGCTCTCCAATGCGGTGTAGAATCGATTCGCATTCGAGGAAATATAAGAAGACATACTAGTTCTTGCTCACTCCGATCTCGAAAGTGACCTTGGCCACTTGCATGAAGTTTCTTCCACCCTGCTTCACCGGTCCGTACGCAACCTCGTAGCCGCCGCCGTAGAACATCCCGTCCCCCCAATCGCCCCGGCTCTGATCCAGCGTCTGCATGGTTGCGTCCACATACAGCTCCAGCCGGTCCTGCATCCCTTCCAGCCGGTCCTGCGAATGCCGGATCTCGATCGCCATCTGCACCTGCCCTGAGAACGAGCGGAACTTCTCCCGCAGCGGATTCACGATCTTCTCGCAGTACACATTCGCCGCCGGATACTTCACCCCCACCGCCCGCTCCGCCAGTTCCGCACCCACATTCTGTGCCCGGATCTGCCCCGGATCCATCAGCCCCGCCAGCGCCCGGTCGCTCTCCGCCAGCCCCGCCAGCGCCCCGTTGACGCCGCTCGTGCCCGCGATCCGCTGCACCGTCTTCGCCGTCACCGCGCTCCCGATTTTGCTCGTCATCATCCCCTCTGTATGACCCGCGGCACCGCCTGCGTATAGTTCGGCGCCTGCCCGCTCCCCGCCTTCCGCCCCGCTGTCGTCAGCGTGTCCGGAATCTGGTACACCGCGCCCACCGCCAGCGGCGTCGTGTTCTGCAGCGTCAATCCGGCCTTGTCGCTGCCGGCGTACACGTTCCACCCCGCCGCGATCTCCGGAGCCGCCCCCGCGCGCACCGTGAACGAACTCCCCGATACCTGGATCTGGCTCGCCGCCGAACTCGCGCCCTCTTCACCCGCCGCGCTCGTCCACGCCACCGCCGCGTAATAGGTGCCGTCCGCCAATCCGCCCGCTGCCGCTGTCAACTGCGCCGGCTCCGCCTCCGCAATCGGCTTCCACACCATCCCCAGCCCCGCCTGCACCAGCTTCTCGTACGCCCATCGCGCCATCTTTGCGAACTCGTCCCGCTTGCCCGCGTACCGTTCGTTCAACTGGCTCTGGTACGCATCCCGGTAGACCAGTTCCAGCGCCCGCAGCGTATGCCACATCTTCAGCGGCGCCGTCACCACCACGTTCTTCGCCGTCAGCACCCCGATCCCGCTCGCCGGCCATCCGCTCATCCGCGCCAGCAGCCCGGAGACTTCCAGTTGAATCTCGTCCCGCGCCAGCCCCAGCTTCTGCGTGACGTTGATGCCTTCCGTGTTCGCCACCGTCAACAGTTGCGAATCGTAGGCGCTCAGGTCTTCGATGCGTGAAATCGTCCCGTCCGTGAGCAGCGCCATTGTCTCCCGCCTATTCCTTCGGACCGCGCGCCGCGGTTTTCAACCGGTCCAGGTCCGTCGTCGAAAGTACCGTCAATTGCAGCCGCGCCGCCGCCGCAATCTGATCCGCCACCCGCTTCGCCTCCGCCAGATACTCGCGGTACACCTTCACTTCTTCCTTCGATGCCAGCCGCGCCACTCCGTCCACCAGCAGTCGCGCCGCAATCTTCCGCGGCACTTCCGTCTTCGTGCCGTCCTTGCCGCCATCCGTCGTCTCGTTGCTCACCACCACCGGATACTCGTCCGTGAGCTTCGCTTCCATCGCCCGGATCTTCTCGTAGTACAGTCTCAAATCCATTCGTCTTTCCCTCCCGCCACTCTCACGTCACTGCCCTGCAACACTTCAGAACCCTTCCCATGCCGTCGGTCCCCCAAAGCCAAATAAAACTGCAAGGTAGGGCAGGCGGTTCCGCCTGCCAACGCTCTCACCTGCTGCGCCGCTAACCCGCTAGACCGCCAAGCCCCGGGAACGTGGCAGGCCGAAAGGCCTGCCCTACGTTCCGAGTCTTCGCTGGAGCGACCTCCTGGCCCCCTGGGACAGGCCCTTTCTCCCAATGCCACCTACCTAAGCGTCGGCCCCGATTTGCGCCGAACCTTGTTTTGGGCCTGTGGGGCGGACGCCCTCGTCCGCGCGCGACCCCTTGGTCCCACTCTTCCCACGAAGGATCCGCCGCCTGCCCCCAAAGCCAACCCTAGGTGTTGACCTGCACGCCCGAGGTGTTCCGCAGTACGCCGCAGCCGTACAACACGTCCACCGTGAACTGCTGCGCCAGCGTATTCGGCTGGTAGCTCATCACCACGCGCATCCCGAAGTTGCCCAGCTCCGCATACTCCGCGATTGCGCCCGTACCCGGCAGCGGCTGCGGCAGGCGGCGAACCACCAGGCCCAGCGCGCTCTTCGTGAACGCCAGGTTGTGCGTCGTCACCGGGCTGCTGCCCGTCTTCTGAATGAACTGCGAGCGGAATACGAAGAAGTCTTTGATCTTGCCCACGCTGCCGTCGATCAGAGTCCGCAGTCCCGCATCGCCCGCCGTCTGAAATTCGCTGAAACGCGGAATCTGCCGCCATGCCGAGTACGTGGCCGCATCCACCACCATGAATTTCTGCTCGTGTGCCGGCACCTTCGCCAGGAACAGAGCCGTCTCTGCCGCGTCGATCGTCGCTTCCGTGATCGCCGTGCCCGGCGTGCCCACCGGCGAATTCGCCGTGAAGCCCGCGTACAGGTTCAGAAGATCGCTCTCGATCTTCTGCGCGATCGCAGCCACCGCCGGCTCCATGTAGATCTTCAGCAGATCCGGCACCGCCAGCACCTTCGTCACGTCCGGAATCTGGAACGTCGCTTCCGCGTGCGTGTTCAGCACGATCTGCGCATTGCCCAGGCTCGGATTCTGCGTCTGCACCGTCCCGCCCTCGGCGATGTTGTTGGCCACCATCGTCGGCGGAATCGGCACGTTCACCGTGTCGCCGGCCTGTGCCAGTACCGGCTCGTAATCGCGATTCACCAGGTTCCCCATCACGAGGTTCCCCACCAGTACCGGCAGTGCATCCGCCGCCACCAGCTTCACAATCGCATTTGCGACGTTGCTTGAAGTAATAGCTCCCATTCGTTATCTCCCTTAAATCTCTTTCGTTGTTGACTGCGCCTGTCCGTTGCCTGCACTGCGCCACTGCCGCGGTGCCTGCCCTCTGATCTGCAACCTCACATCCCCTTCAGGGTCTGTGATGCCACGCGTACGATCTCTTCCCGTACCCGCTGCATCTCCTCGGTGCTCATGCCCGGGCGAATCCGCTCCAGGTCCACCGTCTCGCGGCCCGAACCGGGCGCCTTCACCGATCCCGTCATGCCCGTGCCGCCCGCGATCCGCGCCGGAAGAAATTCCGGATTCTCGCTCACAAACGAATTCAGGTATTCCTTCAGAGACGTCTCTCCCGTCTCGTTCCGGGCCACCAGCCGGCCGTCTTCCGTCCGTACGATTCCGTCCTGCACGGCCTTGAACGCCAGGTCGATCTTCGCCACGCCCAGCCGCTGCAGTTCCGCGCGTACGGTCGAACTCCGCTCCGCCTCGGCTGCCATGTGACGGCTCCGTTTGTTCTCTTCCACCAATTCGTTGAGCCGCTTCTCCAGTTGCTCCCGCCGCTTGCGCTCTTCCTGCAACTCCGCCTTGTGCGCCGGCTCAACCTTCGAGTGCTCGTTGCTCACGTACTCCTGCACGGCCTGTCTCACAATTGACTGAATGTCGATGCCTTCCATAAACCTCCTCATGAAAAACGGGACAGTCCGCCCAACCCCCAGCCCCGTCTTTCCTGCTGGTGAATCGCGCCGCCTGTCCCGGTTGCCTGCCCGCTCTCCCGCGCCTACGCCCGATGCCTGATCCCCGATCCCTTACGTCCTATCGATCTCCTCGGCCACCCGGTTCTTGATCTCCTGCCGCGTATCGCACAGGTACTTCAATGCGAGCTTCTTGAATACCTGCTTCTTCAAGGTCTCCGATTCGATCCCCAACTCCAGCAGCTTCTTTGCATCGTCCAGATCGTTGCTGAAGTCCCCGATATCGAATTCGTCCATCCCGCTGACGTCGATCTGCACCTCGTCCTGCCGCGCCTCCGCAATCGCCCGCAGCACCTGCTTCATCGTCTCCTTCAGCGTGTCGCCGTACGACCGCAGCACTTCCTGCGTCACGCTGAAGTCGATCTGCTTGCTCAGGCCCGAGGTCTGCAGATATCCGCCCCGCGCGTTCTCCGCCTGGTTCATCAGGTAGCACACGCGGTAAATCTCGTCCTTCAACCGCACCAGATTGTCCGCCGCGATCTGGTAAACCTTGCCCTCCGGCTCCGTCCACCCGAAACGGTCGTTCGGGCCCAGTTGGATGTAGTAGCTCTCCCCCGCGATCTGGTTCCACTCCCGCTCCGAGTAAACCACCGGCATCGCGAACAGCCCCATCGTCAGCGCCCAGCTCAGCGCGTTGGATTTGTTGAAGTGCTCCAGCTGCAGCAGCGCCGCCTTGTTCATCAGCCACAGCCCGTTCGAAACCTTCATCTCGAACACCGGCACCCGCCGCTGCATCGCCAATGCATGCGGACCCTCGTCAATCAGTTCGATCGCCTTCGCTTCGCCGGCCTTTCGGTAGATCTGGTATTTCTCGCGATCGTAGTAAATCCATCGCGTCTCCTTCTCCCACTGCGCGTCCGTGATCTGGGATTGCTGCAGGCAACTCGTCCGGATCACCACCCAGTCCAGCCCGCCCGTCTCATCGTGGTTCCAGTTGATCACCTCTTCCGCGCTGTAGTCCGTCAGGTACGCCCGGCTGCGCCCGCTCGCATCCTCTTCCGCCCGCGTCCGCGGCGCCACCTCCGCCTTCGGAAAATCGATCACCACGAAGCTGCTGCCGCACACCATCACCTGTACGAACTGCTGCCGGAAGAACTCGTACAGGTTCGTCCCCTTCAGGTCGCAGTCGTCCGCCAGTACGCTGTAGAATTTCTTCGCGCCGCTGTCGTTTCCCTCGAACTGCACCACCGGCTCCCGCCGCAGCAGCGTCGCCGCGTACCAGTCCACAATCGACCCGATGTAGTTCTCGTAGAACACCCGGTTCAACCGCTCCTGGTAAACCTCCGCCGGCTCCTTGTGCCGCCGCACCAGGTATTCCGCCGCGTCCATCCGCAGCCGTTCGCCGCCCGCGTACAGGTCCTTGTACTGCTTCCACATGGCCTTGCGCGCGATATATTCCGGATGCTCCCGGTTGATGTTTTGCATGTCGCCTCGTCTCTCCCCGCTACCCTAAAACAAGCGCGTCGGCCGCTCCCCGATCGTTGCCATCGGCCGGCACTCCTGCCACAGCACGTACCCCAACGCGTCCGACAGGTGTGTCCGCATCCGGTCCCTGTCTTTATCGATCACGTTGCTGTCCGCTTTGAAACACACCTGCTCCAGGTCCTTCGTCAGTTCCTTGCACTTCCCGTCGATCCACAGCGCCACCGACCCCGCCGCCGATTTCAATTGCCGGTTCGTCAGGTTGATCCGCTCCCTCACGCTCGGGTTCGATCTCGGCACCTTGTACTGCACCGGCATCGATGCGTGCACCGAAAAATACTCCCGGATCATCTCGTAATCCGTCGCCCCCGTCGTTTGCTGCTGGAACCCCGAGGCGTCTCCGTAAATCACCACCCCCTCCTCGTGCCGCGGATACCGCTTCAGAAATTCCTCGCACGCCTGCTGCGTCGTCCCGTGCCGGATCACAATCTCGTCCAGCACGTGCATCCGCCTCCCCGCCTGCTGCACAATCAGCGAACTCATCGGATCCACGTTGAAGTCCAGCGCCCACCCGAGCGGCTGGTGCGCGTCCACTTCCAGCTTCTGCAAGTGCGTCTCCCGCACGAATGCCGAATAGACCCGCCCGCCCTCCAGGCTCAGGTATGAGCCCAGTACCTCCTGCTGATAGAACTTATCGTCGTAGCTCTCTTTCAGCCGGTCGTAGAAGTCGTCGATCTTGTCCAGCAGGTGCCGGTTCTCGAAGGGCGCCGCCTGTATCGCCCGGTACGCGCTCTTCGGATCCGAAATGAACTTCCGGTAGACCCAGTCGTATCCCTTCGGCGTCCACACCCCAAATCCGCACAGCCGCGTTGCCTTTGGGTCCCTCAGCCGTCCTTCCAGCCGCAGCCACGAATCCTCCTGCGTGTAAGTCAGCTCGTCCAGCCCGAACCACGCCAGGTTCGTCCCGCGCAACCGCTCGAACTCGTCCACCGGACGGAATAAAATTCGCGACCCCGTGTCCTTCATCAGCAGCGTATTCTCTGCCTTGTTGTGTTCGTACGGTATCTCGTTGCTCTGCAGTACCTCGAGCAGCGCAACCTGCGTCGCGTCCCGTAACATCGGGTAAGTCGGCGCGCCCAGTAACCCCAGCCGGCCCGGATTCTGATAACTTAGCCGGATCGCCTCCTGGCACAGCGCCTGGCTCTTACCACTCCCGATTGGTCCCGAAAACCCCTTGAACCTGCTCTTCAGCCCGTGGAATCTCTTCTGCGAAGGCAGTGGATCATACTTTATGTCTCGATGTTCTGTTCTCCCGGCTCGACCCATGTGACCGTGATCTCCTTCGGCGCATCGTCGCCGAATTCCTTCGCCATCTGTAACAACTTCAGGTAGTCCGCTACCGACGGTTTGACATCCTCCGCCGTCAGCTTCTGCTCCATCTTCGTGATTACCTGCGCCAGTACGTCGCCAACCCTCAGCTTGTTCTGCACTTCCGTCCAATGCGGACACTCTTCGCAGGTCTGCGGAGCCTTCTGGGGTTTCTTCTTCTTGATTGGCATCCGGCTCCTCAACGCAAAAAGGGCCTCGCGAAATCTCGCGAAGCCCATAACTTCTTCCTGCTCTGACAATAACACCGGCGTTCCCGCCGCCCGCCCGGATCTATTTCTTATCTTCCTGATTCCATGCCAAATATACTTCTTACTGGTTGGTGAATAGATATTTCCCGCCGCTGTACTTCGCCACGTGGAACCCGCTCTCCCCCGCGAGCTTCTTCAACCGCTCCGCCTTCGGCGCTTCCACCACCAGGTAGTATCTCCGCGGACTGTTCCACATCGCCCGGAAATCTTCGTCCCCAATGAACACGTGCTTCGGCGCATCCGGCGCGTAAGATCCGTAGTCCAGATTATTCACCCGCCCGTTCAGTAAGTAAGCCCGCCGGTTCGTGTAAAAGAATACCGATGAGAACGTGTAATACTGATCGTCCACAATCAACTCGCCCGCCGGAGCCTCTAGCAGCGCCTCCGCCAGCGGACGCGATGCCATATACGGGTCGAACACCACCAGCGCCAGCCGCGCCGCGTGGAAGAACAGCACCATCATCGCCACCAGTGCCGCCACCGTCCCCCGCCGCCGCCACGCCCCCGCCGCCCCGATCGCGAATGCGATTCCAGCCACCACCAGCGGCAGCCGCAGATACGCGAAGCTCGCCATCGTCAGGTCCGTCATGTGCCCCAGCGAGAGCGTGTACACATCCGGATTCGAACTCAACGCCGAGGAAATATCCCCCGGCGCCGCCAACCCCCGCACCTGCCACAAAATCGCGCAGATCGCCGCGAACGCCAGCGTACTCACCACCGCGATTGCCCTCGTCCCCCACTTCAGCCACCCGCTCCCGCTCGCCATCGCGCACCCCAACAGCAGCGCCAGCGCCGGATAGCACGGCATCGAGTAATACTCCTGCGTCGTCGAAAACGTGAAGAACGTCAGAATGAATCCCGCCCAGCACAGGCACATCAGCCGCGTCCGCGATGCCCTGTCCGTGCCCCGGTACCGCAGCCGAAGCGCCGCCGGAAAGTACAGGCTCCACGGGAAAAACCACAACAAATGGAACAGCCAGAAATACGCCCGCGGCACCGTGTTGTAATCCCTCGGATACCGCAAGTTCAAAAACCGCAGCACGTGCTCGTTAATAAAGTAGAACCAGAAGAACCCGTGGTAACTTCCGCTCTCGCTGTGCATCGTGAAATCGAAGTACGGCGGATTCCGCAGCGTCGCCAGCACGTGCCACGGCGCCGCGATCAATAACAGCAGCAGCATCCCCACAAACGGACGGATCCGCTGCCACGTGCGCCGCACCAGCAGTTGCCCCGTCAGCCCCAGGTAGATCAACCCCGCCGCCACCGGGAACGCCGCCGCGATCAGCCCCTTCAACAACAGCCCCGTCCCGATCGCCGCCCACATCCCCATCGCCCACAGCGTCGGATGCGCCTCGCCCTCCTCCAGCACCCGCAGCAATCCCCACAACGCAATCGCGATCGTCAACGTCAGCATCACGTCCGGAATTAGAATCCGCGTGAACAGGAACAGCCCGATGCTCGTCGCCATCGTCAGCCCTGCGTACATCCCCACCCGCCGCCCGAATGCCCACCCCGCGAAGCACGCCGTCACCCAGCACAGCAGCACCGTGCACAGCGATATCGGAATCCGCGCCGCCCAGTCGTACGCTCCAAATACCTTGAAGCTCACCGCCATCAGCCAGTATTTCAGGGGGGATTTTTCCAGGTACGCCACGCCGTCCAGCCGCGCCGTCACCCAGTCGCCCGATTGCAGCATGTTCCGTGCAATCTGCGCCTGCACCGCATCCACATCGTCCATCAGCGAGGGAGGGCTGATCATGCAGCCCACGAATACCAGTGCCGCGATCAACGCGACAATTATCTGATAGCGAACACTCGCGCCGGTGCCGTCCGCAGCGCTTCCTCCGGCAGGAGAGTCTCTACCTTCCATCTCTTCATCCAAAGGAAAAGCGTCAGCAGGCCCCATAAGTGATATCCCACATTGATCCGTCTCTCCATATGATCGCGTATCAATGCGTGAATTGCGCGCGCGTCGAAAACTCCGGTCGCCGCAATCGCGTCCGGCGTCAGTGTGTCCATCAGCAGAGGCCGCAGCGTCCCCCGGAACCAGTCGTGCGTCGGGATGTCGAAGCCGGTCTTCTTCCGGTTCAGAATCACCTCCGGCAGCTTCCCGCGCATCAGGTCCCGCAGTACGAACTTCTGCTGCATCCCCCGGATCTTCATCCGTTGGGGCAGGGAAGCCGCGAACTCCACAATCCGGTGATCCAGAAACGGCGGACGCACTTCCAGCGAATGCGCCATGCTCATCCGGTCCGTCTTGTAGAGAATATCGTCCGCCAGGTAGTAGTTCTGGTCCACCGTCAAATACCGGTCCAGCACCCCGCTCTTCCCGATCCCCAAATCGTCCACCAGCTTCCGCAGCCCGCTGCTCCGGCTCCCCGGACGAATCGCCCGCCGCTGCTCCTCAGAGAACGTTCCGTTCCAGAAGAAGTGCGCCTCGTCGGGATGCAGCAGGCTCCCCTCGATCCAGCGCTTCAGCTTGTATTCCAGGCTGAGCTTCTCGTCCGATACCGGCAGGTACCGGTCCAGCGCGCTCCGCATCCCCCGCCGGATTCCCGCCGGCACCAGTTGGAACGGCCGCACCAGTTGATCCGCCACGTGCGTCAGGTAGCCGCCGAACAACTCGTCCGCGCCCTCGCCCGAAAGCGCCACCGTCACGTGCCGCCGCGTCATCTGCGAGAGATACCACACCGGCAGCGCCCCCGCGTCCGCGCTCGGCTCGTCGCTGTAATACGCGAAATCCTCGATCGTGCTCGCCAGTTCCAGTTCCGGGTTCAGATCGAACTCGTGATGGTCCGTGCCGTAAATCCGCGCGATCTCCCGGAAGTACTGACTCTCGTCGAAATTCCGCCCCTGAAATGACACCGAGAACGTCTTCAGCTTCCCGCTCGTCAGTCCCGCCGCATAATGCAGAATCGCCGATGAATCCAGCCCGCCCGATGCCCATACGCCCAGCGGCACATCCGCCACCAGGTGCTCCCGCACCGAATCGCGCAGCAGCCCGTCCAGCTCTTCCTTCGCCGCGCCCAGCGAAATCTTCCGCTTCGGCTCCATCGCCGGCGCCTGCCACCATGCCTCGTTGCGCACCTTGCCGTGCCGCCACTCCAGCAGATGCCCCGGCTCCAGCTTGCGGATCCCCCGCATCAGCGTCTGCGTGCCCGGTACGTAGTTCACCGAAAGGTAGGCGTCCAGCGCATCCGGGTCCAGATGCCGCGGCACTTCCGGATGCTCCAGAATCGCCTTCAACTCCGACCCGAAATAGAGATCGTCTCCGCTGCGGTAGTAATACAGCGGTTTGATCCCCATCCGGTCCCGCACCAGCATCAGCCGCTTCCGCGATTCCGTCCACAGCGCCACCGCGAACATCCCGCGCATCTTCGTGAAGCACGCCGTGTCCCACTGCAGGTACGCGCGCAACACCGTCTCCGTGTCGCAGTGCGACCGGAACCGGTGCCCCAGTGCCTCAAGCTCCGCCCGGATCTCCAGGTGATTGTATATTTCGCCGTTGAATGCGATCGCCGTGTCCCGGTCGTCGCTCAGGATCGGTTGGTCCCCGCCCCCCAGGTCGATGATCTTCAGCCGCACCGCGCAAAGCGTGGCTTCGCTGCCTTCAAAGATTCCCTGCTGGTCCGGTCCGCGATGCGAAATCGCGTGCGTGATCCGCTCGGCGATGCTGGTTCGCCTGTGGCTCCGAATATGTGTAAACCCCGCGATTCCACACATGTAACGACGTTATCCCCGTATCCGGCGGCCGGATCAAAAACCTGTCCACTGGAACTGTGGATTTGTATTGAACATACCACACCGCCCGCCCTCCCCGTTACTCCCTTCCTCCCCCGATTGCAAGCCTCTTTATAGGCATTTTTCCCCACCCGCCAACTCCTCGTTCCACGCCTGCAGAACACCCATCCCCTCCCCACCCAACGGGTGTGGCCAGACCTTCCGCCCCTGCGCCCATCTGCCTCCACACCTGCATAACCCTCATCCCGCACTACACCCCTCAAATGAAAACGGCCGGCCCGGACTTGCGTCCAGACCGGCCACTCCTCAAACACCCACCCTAAAACATCAGGCGCAGCGCGAACTGCAATTGCCGCGCCGGGAACGTGCTCGTAATGCTCCCGTAGTTCGAACTCGAAATGTTGCCGGCCGGAGCCCCAAAGTTCGTCTGGTTCGTCAAATTGAACACCTCGCCGCGGAATTGCAGCTTCGTGCGGTCATTCCACAGCGGGAATTCCTTGTGCAGCCCCAGATCCAACTGGAACAACCCATACCCGCGTACGTTGTTGCGTCCGATCGTCCCGAACGGATGCGCCGCATCCGTCGGAATCGCCACCGCGCTCCGGTCCAGATACGTCGCCGTCGTCCGCTGCCCTTCCGCCGTCACCAGACTCGTCCCCACCTGATTGGGACGCACCGAGGGCAGCCCGCTCACCTGGAACTGTCCACTCGGACTGTACGTGATGTTCACCGGCAGCCCGCTCGTCGCCGTATTGATCAGCGTCAGTTGCCATCCGCCCAACGCCCGGTCGGCCATCGCACTCCAATTCGAGCCGAACTGCTTGCCCCGCCCGAACGGCAGCGCATACACACCCGAAAGCGTATCGTTGAACGGCTGGTCGTACCCAGACACGCCCTTCTCGTGCGCCAGGTCGCGGATGTTCGCCCGCGAATTGTCGCCGTTATTCGCTTCCAGATGCCCCGACGCGTTATCAATCCCCTTCGACCACGTGAACGAATTGATGAACGTCAGCCCCGATGCATACCGCTTCTCGATCTTCGTCTGCAGCGCGTTGTAGTTCGAGTACCCCGCGCCGTACGCCACTTCGATCGCTCCGAAGTTCTGAATCGGCCGCCGCGCCTGCAGCGACAGATTCTCGTTCGTCGCGTTCGGCCGCGCCTGGTTCCAATCCGCCAGGATCATCAGGTGCGTCCCGCGATTGCCCACATACGCCACGTCCAGCACCAGATTCTTCGCCAGCTCGTGTTGCACCGTCATGTGCCAGCTCTGTATGTAACCGCTCGGATTGTCTTTCGGGATGTACCGCGCCTGCGTCCGCAGCGGCGCGAAGTTCGAAGGCACCGCGAAGTTCTGCGGATACCCCATCTGCGTCGGCCGGAAACACGTCACCGGATCCGCATTCGCCGTCGCGCACACCGGCAGGTTGGCGATATCCTGCGAGATCAGCGCGTCCACAATGTAGGGCCCGTTGTATGCCAGCAGGTTCTCGCCGCCCATGCGGTTGAAGTGCACGTAGCTGATCCCGTAGGCCGTCCGGATCACGGTCTTCGGCGCCACCTGATAGGCCAGCCCCACCCGCGGCGCGAAGTATTTGTGCCGCGGTTCCACCAGAGCCCGGTCATACAGCCCGCCCGATTTCGCCGCGATCAGCGTGTTGGTTCCCGGGTCGAAGTTGGCCAGGTGATTGTTCGTCTCCCACTGCGGCGTCGCGAATTCGTAGCGCAGCCCCAGGTTCAACGTCAGCTTCCGGTTGACGCGGAAATCGTCCTGCACATACAGGAAGTGCATTCGCTGCCGGTAATCCACAATCACGTAGTTGTTCAACTCGTAGCTCGACCGCGCCCCCGTCATGAAATCCGCCAGGCCATAAGCCTGCGTCAGCGCCGCGTTGCTCGTCGTCGCCGCGCCCGCCGGTCTGCTGAACTGCCCGCTGTACGTGTCGCTGCCATACACCGGATTGAAGTCGTCCACAGCAGTGTCGATCCGCTGATACTCATACCCAAACCGCAGCGTGTGGCGCCCCACCAGTTTGCCCACGTTGATCTTCGGGTTCACCACAAACGGATTCTGAAACTGCGGATTGCTGCCCTGCCGTCCGAACTGCGAGAAGCCGCCCACGCTCTGCGAATTCAGCGCGCCCGCCACCCGCGGGTCCGTCGGCAACCCGGTAATTCCGTTCGCATCCAGCAGGCTCGTCTCGCCCACTCCCAGCGGACTCTTGCCGCCCTCGGTCCAGGTCACGCCCAGCCGAGCCTCCACCGTCATCGTCGGCGATACCGTCCACGTCGCGCCTGGATTCATCTGCCGGTTCACGATGCGCACGTTGCCGTTGTTATTCCCGCCCGCCGGACCCGGAATGTTGCCCGGCACATAGATCTCTTCCACGCGGTGGCTGTAACGGAAGTAGCCCGTCAGCTTATCCGTGAAGTAGTAGTCCGCCCGCGCGTTGCCCTTGTTGTCCGTGATGGTCGCCCGCGGCAGCGATTGATAATTGTTGCTGTTCCCCGCCAGGTTCGGCAGCGGCAGCGCGTTCAATACCGCCTTCGCGAATGCCGTCACCTGGCTCGCCGGAAGCGTGCCATCCGCAAACGGCGTATTCGTCAGCGCGTTGCGGATCGGCGTGCCGAAGATGCCGGCCTTCTGATCTGCCGTCGGCAGCGTCGCAAACGTCAGCGCCCGCTGAATCCGCCGGTTGCCTTCGTAATCCACGAAGAAGAACAGTTTGTCCTTCTTCACCGGACCGCCAAACGTCGCCCCGAACTGGTTCTGAATGTAGACCGGCTTCACGTTGTTCGTCGGCTTGAAGAATCCCACCGCATTCAGCTTCGTGTTGCGCAGATACTCCCACGTCGACCCGTGAAACACGTTGGTTCCGCTCTTCGTCGCGGCGTTGATCACCGCGCCCGCCGCGCGCCCGTACTCTGCGCTGTAGTTGCTCGTCTCCACCCGGAACTCGTTCACCGCGTCCGGCGTCAACTGCACCACCTGGCTCGAAAAGCCCTGATTGCTGGTGCCGTACGCGTTATTGTCCACGCCGTCCACCATGAAGTTATTCAGCGCGCTGCGCTGCCCGTTCACGTTGTAGCTCGCGTCGCGCCCGCTCACGCTGCCGTCTTCCAGCACGGACTTGCGTACGCCCGGAGCCAGCAGCGCCAGATCCGCGTAAGAACGCCCGTTCAGCGGCAGGTTTACGATCGCCTGATTCCCGATCACGTGGCCCCGGCTGCTCGAATCCGTCTCTACCGCGCTCGCCGCGCCGAATACCTCCACCGTCTCCGTCACCGCGCCCACCTGCAACTGCAAATCCACCCGCTGGTGCGCGCTCACCGTGACCGTGAATTCTTCCGTGGCCGCGGATTTGAAGCCCTGCGATTCCGCCTTCACTTTGTACTTGCCAATCTTGACATCGAAAAACGTATAGCTGCCGTTCTGATCCGTTACGATCGATTTCGATACGCCCGTGGCGACAGACTCCAGCGTCACTTTGCTGTTCGGCACCACGGCGAGTGCCGGGTCCCGAACCACTCCGGACACAGTGGCCGTATCGAATTGTGCAAAGCCCCATGCCGCCGTTAAAAGCAGCAGGACAAGCGTTCTTGTGAAGCGAGGTTGTTGAAGCATGGCTCCCAGTGTAGAGGCCCAGTTTTAAAACCATATTTCAACCCCGTGAATTTCGCGGATTGATACGCAATATTTACTTTCGCGCGCTACGCTGGTGCGTCATGAACACGCTCGCCCGCCGTTCCTTTCTCTCCCTCGCCGGTTCGGCGCTGCCCTGTCTGGCCGCCCCCGCCCCCAACACCTTTCGCTTCGCCATCATCGCCGATAGCCACATCATCGACCCCTTCTACAAAGGCCCCGAAGGCAGCCCCGAAGACACCGAATCCATCTTTCAGGCCGCCACCCGCCTCACCTCCGCCCGCGACGTGCTCAATGCCCTCCAGCCCGCCCCGGAGAAAGTCTTTCTCGTCGGCGACTATTTCCATAACTACCCCTCCACCGATATCGATTTCTACTTCCAGAATGAAACCCGCCTCGATCTCGCAAAGAAGATCACGGATAAATTCCGTATGCCCGTCCACGTCGGTTTCGGCAACCACGATTACGACGTACCCCGCTTCTCCCGCGAAGCCTCGCACGAACTCTTCCGCCGCAAATTCAACCTCAAGCCCTACTACTCCATCGAACACAAAGGCTGGAAGTTCGTGCACCTGAATAATTTCCTCGGAGCCACCTGGACTCCCGGCGACCCGGCCTTCAACAAGCAGCTGGGCAGCCTCGGCGAAGAGCAGCTCAACTGGTTCGAAGCCGAACTCCGCGAACGCAAGCCCACCTTCGTCTTCGTCCACTTTCCCCTCACCATCGTCAAGCCCGCGGAGCGCGCCGATTACGGCCTCCACTCGCTCGTCAAACGCTATCGCGAGAACATCCAGCTCATCGTCTCCGGCCACTGGCACCGCTGGTTCGAATTCGGCCGTAGCTTCGGCCCGCAACACCTCGTCATGGCCGCCACCCGCTACGATCCCAATGCCTATCTCATCGTGGACGTCGATACCAAGGCCATGACCCACC
>CAIRBY010000273.1 GCA_903876865.1 uncultured Acidobacteriia bacterium | reverse complement strand
CCCGCCTCGCAGCGGAGGTCGCCACCCTGGCCTTAATCCTGGTCGTAACCGAGTTTCGAGTTTCGCCGGGCACCGAATCCGCCGTCTGTCCGGCACTTCTCGAGTGGCGCACCTCAGCCATCGGAGCCACCGGGTTTCTCGGCATGGAACTGCTCTCCGATCGCGGGAATCCCTCTGCCTTTCAACTCCTCACGCGCTGGCTGGACGAGGCGTCCTACCACTCCTGGCACTCCGGCCCCTTCCAGGATCTGCTGCGCCGCCAAGTGGAGTGCGGCCTCCCGCTCAACCGGGCTCACATGCCCACCCGTACCTTCGAATCGCTCCCCGGCGAGTCCGGCCCAACCGTCGCCACCTCCGTCAACAATTCCCTTCCACCGGCCAGCCAGCGATTCTGGCTCCGCGCCGCCCCCGATGGCCGCATTGAGAGCCTCAATCCCGCCTTCGAGAACCTGCTCCGGGAACCCGCCGCCGTCTGGATCGGCCACTCCCTCCGGGACCTGCTGACGGCCCCGGACGCAGACTCCGTGCTGGCCCTTCTCGCCTCTCCCGACCCGCCTCCCGAGTCTCCCATGCTGCTCAATTTCGTCTCCCGCAGCCACCTCGTCCATACCCTGGAGTGCCGCCTGCTGCTCGGCGCCTCCGGCTTCACTCTCGCCGGCAAGCCAGCGGCGGATAGCGACCGGGACCTCGCCACCGAACTCACCGAGATGAACAACCGCTGGGCCCTGCTGGCCCGCGATCACGAAAAAAACTCCAAGGCCCTCGTCCGCGCCAAAGCCCAGTTGGAAAAGGCCCTGGCGGAACTCGACGAATCGCACTGGCACCTCCGCAAGATCCAGGAAACGCTCCCCATCTGTATGTATTGCGGCAAAGTCAAAACCGGCGACGCCCAATGGCAGGATGTCGTCGAGTACCTCAAGGCCAATAGCCTCTTTCTGACCCACGGATGCTGCCCCAGTTGTCTGGTACACCTAAGGGGGAACCAGTGATGCCGCCTCCGTTCGCCCGCAAACCGATGCCGGACCGGATCCTCCTCGCCGAGCAGTTGCGAGCGTGGCGCCATCAGGTCGCTGCCAGAATCACCGACGAGTTTCTCGTCCGCCATCCCGATTGGGTCATCCGCTATGGCGACCGCGCCCGCCACTTCGGCGTGGAGGATGCGGTCTATCACCAGGAGTTCCTCGCCGCCGCCATCGAATCCGGCGAGCCCACCGCCTTCGCCAGTTACCTGGGTTGGACCGCCGGCGTGCTCGGCGCGCGCGGCATTTCGCAAGCCGCCCTCCGTGAAACCGTAGACCAGATCTCCGTCGAACTCCAGTCGATGCTCGCCCCCGCGCCCGCCGCCGACCTGGCTGCCTTCATCGCCGCCTCGCTACAGGAAAGCCCCCTCGGCGCCGCCGCCCTCGCCGCCACTGCCGGCAGCGGCAGCGGTGGCAGTCCCTGTGCCATTACCCGCGACGGCGCGCTCTCCAGCGTGCAGTCGCTCTTCCTCCAGGCCATCCTCAGGGGCCATCGCGATGCCGCCGTCCTCGTTGCCGTCGAATCCGTCCGCCAGGGTCATCCCATCGCCGATGTCTATTCCGGCGTGCTCCAGGAGTCCATGTACGAAGTGGGCCGCCTCTGGGAAACCAACCGCATCACCGTCGCCCAGGAACACATGGCCACCGCCATCACCCAATACGTGATCGCCCACCTCTACCCGCTCATCCCCACTTCCTCGGTGCAGCGCGGCCGGATGGTCATCACCGGCGTGGAAGGCGAGCAGCATCAGGTCGGCCCCAACATCATCGCCGACGTGCTCGAATGCGCCGGCTGGGACGTGCGCTTCCTCGGCACCAACACTCCCATCGTGGGCGTATTGCAGGCGATTGAGGAACACCGCGCCGATGTGCTCGGCATCTCCGCCACCATGCTCTTCAACATCCCCAACGTGCGCCGCCTCATCGCCCGCGCCCAGGCCCTGCCCAACCGCAACCTCCGCGTGATTCTAGGCGGCTCCGCCTTCCGCGCCGCCCCCGAGATCTACAAGGAACTCGGCGCCGTCGGTGTCGCCCTCGACGTGAGTTCCGCCCTCCAACTCGCTTCCACCCTCTAGTGTCCCCTCACCCCCACAGTGGGGCGGACGCCCTCGTCCGCGCGGGACCCCCCGGTCCCGCCGCCGCTTCGAAGCACCAACCGTCCCTGACGCTCAAGATGCCGCCGTTGCGCAGCCGCGCCGCAGTGCTTGCCCCCGGTCCCGCCACTGCTTCGAAGCACCAACCGTCCCTGACGCTCATCAAGATGCCGCCGTAGCGCAGCCGCGCCGCAGTGCTTGCCCCCGGTCCCGCCACTGCTTCGAAGCACCAACCGTCCCTGACGCTCAAGATGCCGCCGTAGCGCAGCCGCGCCGCAGTGCTTGCCCCCCGGTCCCGCCACTGCTTCGAAGCACCAACCGTCCCTGACGCTCAAGATGCCGCCGTAGCGCAGCCGCGCCGCAGTGCTTGCCCCCGGCCCCGCCACTGCTTCGAAGCACCAACCGTCCCTGACGCTCAAGCTGCCGCCGTAGCGCAGCCGCGCCGCAGTGCTTGCCCCCGGTCCCGCCGCCGCTTCGAAGAGCCAACCGTCCCTGACGCTCAAGATGCCGCCGTAGCGCAGCCGCGCCGCAGTGCTTGCCCCCGGTCCCGCCGCCGCTTCGAAGCACCAACCGTCCCTGACGCTCAAGCTGCCGCCGTAGCGCAGCCGCGCCGCAGTGCTTGCCCCCGGTCCCGCCACTGCTTCGAAGAGCCCACCAGGCCTGCGTCCGCATTGTAGGGCAGGCGGTTCCGCCTGCCAACTCCCCCGTGGGGCGGACGCCCTCGTCCGCGCGGGACCCCCTGGTCCCGCTGCCCTTTCGCAGCATCCAATCTCCCCAACAACCGAACGTCCGCCGCCGCCCAGTATCCCCTGCGCCGCCGTCCACCCGCCCGCCGCCTAACTCCGCATTCGCAGCAGCAGATACGCGCCCGCCAGCGCGAACACTACGTCCGGAGCCCACGCCGCCATCATCGGCGGCAACTGGCTCGCGTCCCCCAGCTTCTCAAACAGCGGATCCAGTCCCTTGTACGCGATCGCAATCGCAATCCCCTGCCCCACCGCCACCATCGCCCCGCGATTGCCCACCAGGAACCCGAACGGAATCGCGATCATCGCCATGATCAGCGCGAATAGCGGCACCGAGAACTTGCGGTACAGCCGCACCTGCAGCTTCACCGTCCCCTCGAACCCGCTCCGCGTCAGATCCTGGATATAGCGGTCCAGTTGCAGGAAATTCATCTGCTTATCCTGTAGCGCCTCTTTCAGGAAATAGTCCGGAGGCTCCGTGATCCCCGGAAACGTCGTCGCCTGAAACGGCGCGTACGCATTGCAGAACGCGCCCTGATACTGGCAGCTCCACCCGTCCTCGAACACCCACGTCTTCGAATACGCGTTCCAGTGCGCCCGCCGCGCGAAGATCTGCCGCTGCAGCCGGAACGTCTTCGGCTCCAGTTCGAACACGCTCGCCTCGTTCATCGTGCTCTCTTGCCCCGACGTATCGAAGAACTTGTAATTGAAAATCCGGGACGAGTTGTAGCCCATGATCCACTTCCGGTCCGGGCGCAGATACGTCTGCGTCGCCCGCCCCTTGATCTGGTCGCGCAGCGCGTCCTGCCGCCGGTTCGCACTGGCCACATAGTAGAAATCGAAGGCGAACAGCCCGCCGCTCAACAGCGTGCTCCCGATCAGAATCGGCACCGCCAGCCGGAACAGGCTCACCCCGCACGCCCGGAACGCCGTGATCTCGTTCTGCTTGCTCATCACCCCGAACGCCGCCAGCGTCGAGACCAGCACGCTGATCGGCAGCACCTGATAGATCAACTCCGGCGTCAGAAAGAACAGGTACGTGAACATCGTCAGCAGCGAAATGTTATTGCGCAGCATGTCGCTGATCAGCTCGAAGAAATTCCACACCAGCGTCAGCGAAACAAAGCTCGCCAGCATCAGCACCAGGTAGGTCACGAAGTTCGTGAGAATGTAAGTGTCCACCAGCTGCGGCAGCAGCGGCATCCGCCATCCGCCCAGCGTCGGACCCTCCGGCGCCACTGTCTTCGATTTCAGATGCCGGAAGAAATCCACGATCCGCGCCCGCAGGTCGCCGAAGAAATCGCTGTCGCCCGGCTTCTCCAGCCGCGAAAGAAAGATCACGCCCGCCACAAAAAACACGGCATTCGGCAGCCATAGCGCCACCGGCACCGGCAGCGTCTTCTGCTTCGCCAGCCCGATCAGCGATACGAACGCCAGGTAGTAGCAGAAGAACGCCACGAAGATCGCATTCACGTACCCCGCCGAGCGGCCGCCCTTGCGCGTCGCGATCCCCAGCGGAATCCCCACCATCGCCAGCATCAGGCACGCCACCGGCAGCGCGAACCTCCGGTGCAGCTCAATCTGATACTCGATCCAATCCGGCTTCGTCCGCGGATACGCCATCAGCTGCCGCGTATTCATGCCCACGCTGCGCAGCGGTGTCTGCGATGCCGGCGACGCCTCCAGCCCCTGCTGCCCCGTCGGCGCCAGCGTATCGTGCGAGTGCTGGTCCTTGCCCATCTCGTGCGTGGAATAGTTGCGCAGCGTCAATTCCATGCGGCTGTGCTTCACATCCGGGACCGCGATGGCCTCCTCCGCCACCGTCACCATCGGCCCCATCGCCTTCTCTTTCATGCCCGCCGTGCGCTTCTCCGGCGGCGAAACGTCCGCCACGAAAATGTTGTGCCACACCGCCTGCGTGCCGCGCTGGTGCACATCGCCCACATACAGAATCGTGTTGGGAAAATTCTCCACGAAGACCCGCGGCGTGATGTCCGCCGTCAGCTGCGTAGCCTCCAGCCGGTTCTGAATGCGCGTGTACTCGCGGATCGAATACGGCGTCAGCCGCAGCGTCGCATACGCGCCCACGCCCGCTCCCAGGCACGCAAACAGCAGTACCGGCGCGATCACCGTCCGGCTCGAAACGCCCGCCGCGCGCATGGCCGTAATCTCGCCATCCGCCGTCATCCGCCCCAGCCCGATCAGAATGCCCACCAGCACGCCGAAGGGAATCGTGAACGGCAGCACCCCCGGAATCGCCAGCGCGAACAGTTCGAACACCAGCCGGCTGCTCGTGTTGTTGCTCTTCACCAGCAGTTCGAAGATCGGGTCCACCGTGCGCAGGAACAGAATGAAGCTGGCCAGCAGCGTGCCCAGCACCGCGCTCGTCAGAATTTCGCGAAAAATGTACCGGCCCAGCAGCCGCAGCACCAGGGTATCCTTACCGCGTCATATCCGGCGCGGACACCACGGGCAGTTTAGGAAGCTCGTCTTCCGCCGGGTGCAGTTCCAGGTCGTCGATCAGGATCGAGGGCGCCACCACGCACGTCTCCGCCGTGTACCCCGAACCGCCGATCAACGCAAAGGGCGCCGAATTGTCCATGTATTCAAATACCGCGCTGTCGTCGCCCGCCGCCAGAATGTCCTTCAGCGAGCGCACGTTGAAGCCGCGGAAACGCATCCCGCGCACCAGTTCCTCGTGCCCGTCCACAAAGACCTTGTAGACCAGGATCGGGCTGCTCACCGGCCGCCCGCCCTGCTGCCCCGCCATCATCCGGCGAATCTCGTCGCCCGCCGCCGAAGAAGGAAAATCCATCTTGCGCACGATGATGCCGTAAGGCTTGTTCCGTGTCCGGCACAGCTCGATCAGCTTTTTCTTCAACTCCGAAACCGGCACCGTCTCCGTCGTCGAAACGAACAGATTGCTGATGTCCGCCGAATTCGCCCCGTAGCTGCCCGGCAGCCGCGCCCGCCCATTGGAGCCTTCATAGCCCCGCACC
The DNA here is from genome assembly GCA_903876865.1 of uncultured Acidobacteriia bacterium. Lineage (GTDB taxonomy): Bacteria > Acidobacteriota > Terriglobia > Bryobacterales > Bryobacteraceae > Solibacter. The sequence continues at coordinate 4,656 of CAIRBY010000273.1, read as the reverse complement.
GGCTGCCGCGTCAGCAGATAGCTCTTCAATACGCCCTTCTCGATCAGCTTCAGCGCCTTCGGCTGCACGCCTTCGCGGTCCACGCCGTAGCTCCCGAACAGGGGCCGCCCGCGCCATTCCGTCTGCGTCGGGTCGTCCACCACATCGAACGTATCCGGCAGCACCCGCGCGCCCATGCGCCCGTCCAGTTCGCTGTTCTGCGCCCCGCCGCCGCGCCCGCCTTCCACTACCGGCCGCCGCGTCAGCGCCAGGTTCCGCGCCAGCACCTCGGCGAAAATCTGCGCCCCCGCCGTGCCTTCGAACAGCACCGGACCGCTGTAATCCTCGCCCTTCGGAGCCTTCGCCAGCGCCACCACATTCTCCGCCAGCTTCGTGATCCCCGCCCGCATCTCCGCTTCGCTCGGCAGGTGCGCCGCGTCCACCGCGTGATACGTCACCGCGTCCCGCAGGCTCATCCCGTCCGGCGCCTGCGCCAGCGCCCGCGCCCGCAGAAACGTCACGCTCTCCGGTTCGCGCACTTCCGTGCCCTCGGAGTTGACCAGGCTGAATCCGCCCTCGCTCGCTTCCAGTTCCACGCTCGAATTCTTCACTTCCGGGAACTGCGCGAAGATCCCGGAGAGCGAACGCACCCGGTTGCTCCACCCGTCTTCGTCCATCGCAAGCCGCTTCAGCGGCCGTACGGATTTCACCGGCTCCGCATGCGCGAAATCCGCCAGAGCCTCGCTCTGCTGCATGTTCCGCATCGCCGCCCGCTTGCGCGAAATCGCTTCCACGCTCGATTTGTACGCCGAATCCGTCAGCAGCCAGAAGTAGCGCCGCAGCAGCGGATACGAATCCTCCAGCGGGAAATGCTCCAGATCGTAGCGCGCTCCGAAGCCGAAGCCCGAGCCCACATAGTTGCCGTTATCGAACTTGTAATCGCCCACCCGCACATGCACGGCAGGCGAACGGAACCGCTCCTTGCGCCGCGAGAGCAGCCCGCCCAGATTTGCCGAGACGCTGAAGTTCTCCTCTTCGTCGATCAGATACTCCACGAAGTACGGAGCCTCCAGATTCGCCAGCGAAAGCTTCTTCGCCCGCCCAATCTCGTCCCGCATCGCCTGAAACACCGGGTCCGTCGCCGGAGCCTGCGCGCTCAGTGCGATCAACGCCCCCAACCCCGCCAACCCCAGTAGGATGCGCTTCACTTCGCACCTCCCGCATTGCCTTCCAGCTTCTTGCCTTCCATCGTGGTCGGCTCCGGTAATAGCGGCGGCCGGTCGTTGCTCTTCGCCGTCTTCTCAATCTCGATTTCCGATACCAGAATCGCCGGCGAGACCGCCGAAACCGGCACGCTCCCCGATTCCGCCCCGCAGTAGCCGTTGAAGACTTCCTGCTTGTCAGAGGTCGCCAGAATCTTCGAGAAGCTCGAAAGCGGCGTCCCCACAATATCCGCCCCGCGCACCAGCTCGTCCGGCCGCCCGTCCGCGAACACGCGGTACACAATCACCGGGATCACCTTGAATGCCTGCAACCCCGCCCGCTGCGTCGTCGTGAAGCCGCCCGTGATGTCGCGGAAGTAGAGCCCGTACGGCTTGTTCTGCTTCTTCACTTCCTCGATCAGCATCTCGCGCAACCGCGCGTCGGATACCATCTTGGAACTCTCCACAATCAGGTTGCTCTGCCGCGACACCACTTCCAGCCCCGGTTGCCGCCGCCCGTGCCCGTTGGAGTGGTCGAAGCCTTTAATCGGCGAGCGCGACATCAGGAACTCCTTCAGCACGCCCTTATCCACCGCCGTGATCGGCCGCCCCTTCACGCCTTCGTCGTCGTAATCGTACCAGCCGTTCAGGTCGATCCCGCCCAGCTTCCGCCGCGTCGGGTCGAAGATCACCGTCAGGAACTCCGGCAGCACTTTGTTGTTGACGCTCTTGGTGAAGGTCTGCCCTTCGCTATCGTCCTTCTGCCGGTGCCCCTCCACCCGGTGCCCGAAAATCTCGTGGAAGAACACACCCGAGGCGCGCCCAGAGAAAATCGCCGGGCCTACGAACGGTTCCGCTTCCGGCGCCTTCAGCAGCCGGGAAACATCGTTCGCCACCCGGTCGATCGCCGCCAGGATGATCTGCTCGTCCGGCAACCCCGCCTCGTCCACCGCTTCAAATGCCTCGAACGTGCTCAGGTCCGTGCCGTCCGCCGCCTTCGCCGTGGCGCTGATCATGATGCGCGCAAAACCGCGCCCGTGCGCCACCCGCGTGCCTTCCGTATTCACCAGGTACCGCGTATCCGTCTGCGCCGTCACCGTGACGTGGCTTGTCAGTACGCTCGGGTAGTTCTGGAACCGCCCCGAATACTTGCGGATCTTCTCCTGCCACGCCGCTTCCGTGAACTTGAGCTTCGCCGGCGTCTGCACGAAATTCGCCGCCGGCTCCGTGCTGAAATCGTCCGACGTGTCTTCCGCCGCGACCTTCACCTGCGTATTCGTCTTGATCCGGATCAGCCGCTCCGCCGCCGTGCGGTACGCGCGATCCGTCTCCAGCCACATGCGCCGCTTGATCGAGTTGATGTTGTCCTCGAAGCTCACCAGCGCGCCCGAGGTGAACTGCCCCCGGTCCCCCCGCACCCGGTGGTAGTTATCCAACTGCGGCGTGCCCACGCGCACCGAAACATCCAGCGCGCGGCTCTTCCCCCCGCTCACCGAATCCACCGTGCCCAGCGTGCCGCTCACGGAGTGGAAATCCTGCTCCGTGATCTCGTAGCTCAGGAAGTATGGGGGCGGATCCGCCTTCTCTTTCAGGGCATTGAAGTTGCGGTTGAGCTCCTGGGACATCGCGTCCAGCAGGACCGTGGGCTGAGCCGGGGCGTTGGACGCCACCAGACCCAGGGAGAGCGTGCAGAACAATGCTAGGCGGGTCAAACTATCAGAATAACATTGACGGAGTGCCCCATTCGCTCCATCCATTCGCTCCATCCATTCGCCCCATGCCAGGCAGCCAAGCCTTACCCCTAGACCACCGCCGCCAGCAGACCCTTCTGCTGTAACCCCGAGATCGCCAGCCCGTACCGCCCCCGAATCCCCGTCTTTTCGAAGATGTGCTTCAGGTGGATCTTCACCGTGCCCGTCCGGATTCCCAGCGAGAGCGCGATGTCCTTGTTCTTGAAGCCCCGCTCGATCAGCTCCATCACCTGCACTTCCCGCGGCGTCAGCGCCGAGCGCCCGCTGCGGATCGGCACCGTCGGATTGCGCGAGATATCGCTCTCCATCCAGTTCCCGCCGCCCTCCACCGCCCGGATGCAGTTCATCAGGTCCGCCAGCGGCGCAGTCTTGCGGATCACCCCCGCCGCCCCCGCCTGCAGGAACCGCAGCGCCTCCGGTTCGCTCATCGGCGTTCCCCACACGATCACCGCCGGATGGGCTTCGGAGTGCCGCATCACGTGCATCCACTCGATCAGCACCCGTGTCCCGAACGCCTTATCCACAATCAGCATCGTCGGTTGCAGATCCCGCACCGCCGCTACCGCGTCTTCCAGTTCCGCTTCGGCCGCGACAACGCGCGTCCCGTCCATCGATTCCACGAGGCAGCGTAATCCCTCCATGGCGACCGGTTCCGTATCACACATCGCTAAAGTATTCACAAGTCACCTATTGATCGGCGCTTTCGTCTGATTACTTTAGTGCGGAGGTAGGGAATTCGTCTCAAAATATTCCCTACTCGCAGGGAAGAGCTACTTCACTCCATGTCGCGCCTGTTTGTCCGGCGTTGTGGCTAGACGGTGACAGCGCCCAGAGAGTATTCCGCCAGGTCGATCCAGCAGTTCACCAGCGTATTCTGCACGAACGCCGTGCGCTCCGCCCGGAACGTGCGCGGCCCCGTGTAGTTCGCCCACAATTCCTTCGCGCGCTCTGCCGCCGCCGCCACATCCGCTTCCGCCAGTTCCTGCGCGACCGTAATGTGAGGGTGGTATGCGAACGGTTCCTGGAATGCCAGCGCCCGCATATTCATCGCGTCGTGCATCCGGTACATCTCCGGCGCGCCCTGCGCCAACTCGATGTAGATCACATTCGTCACCGGGAAAATGCAAATCTCCCCCAGCGTGATCTCAAACGGCAGCCATCCCGCGGCGCACTCGTGTACCTGATCCCCCGCGATCACGCTCTCCACGCTCAGCGGGCGCGGAGGCAGCACGCTGACATGCGCATGAGGGTTGCACGCCGGCACCAGGTCTTTGCGCAGATCGTCCAGAAAGCGTCCCAACGGATCGGGTATGTAGATGACCAGGGCGTATACATTCAACCGCTGCTCGGCGGGAATCCGGGCCAGCGCCCCGTTCGAATCGAAAACCATGCTGAATACCATGGTAACCGTTTTGTGGTTTTTGTTACTGCCCGGAAGTACCGGGTACGGGCGACCTGTTACGCTGGTTGCAATGTCCAGTACGCCCGATTCCAACCCCCTGCTCGACCCCCAATTCCGGATCCCTTTCGACCGCATCCGCGCCGAACACGTCGAACCCGCCTGCGCCGCCCTCCTCGCCGCTGCCCGCGCCCGCCTCGCCACCCTCGCCGCGCCCGCCGCCGCGCGCACCTTCGACAATACCCTCCACGCCCTCGACACTCTCACCGAACCGCTCGATTGGGCCATGGGCGTGGTCCGCCACCTCGAAAGCGTCGCCACCTAT
>CAIRBY010000272.1 GCA_903876865.1 uncultured Acidobacteriia bacterium | reverse complement strand
GCCCTCGCTCCAGGAGCGGACTTCCAGCCGGCCGCCGGACGTCATGGCGTCGCGGGCGTTGAGAAACAGGTTGAGAAAGACCTGCTGCAGCTTACCGGCGTTGCCGTGGACCAGCGGCAGGGCGGGGTCCAGTTCGGAATCCACGGCGATGCCCGATTTGGTGAGCTGATGCTCCAGCAGGGAGAGGGTCTCCTGCACCACTTTATTGACGTTGACCCCGCCGAAGGAGGTGGTGGAGGTGCGCGAGAAGTTCAACAGCGAGTTGACGATCTCGCTGGCGCGGAAGGTCTGCTTGGCGATCTTTTCCAGGATCAGCGATTTTTGTGAATCCTCGGCTACCTGCTTGGCGAGCATCTGGGCGTAGGTGGAGATCACGGCGAGCGGCGTATTGACCTCATGCGCCACGCCGGCGGCGAGGAGGCCGATGCTCGAGAGCTTATCCGCCTGCACCAGCCGCTGTTCCAGTTCGGCGCGGTCGGTGACGTCATCGATGATGATCAGGCGGCCGATCTGCTCCTGGTCCTTTGAGACCAGCGGCGTGATCGCGATGTTGAGTGTCGCGTCGGTCAGGCGGCCGGGATGCTGGTGGCCATTTCCATTGCCGTTGGCCGCGGCGCTTGCGGCGGCAGGCTTGAGCACGAACTTATAGATGTGATGGATGCCGATCTCGCCGCGCACGCGGTCGAACTGTTCGGAGAGCGCGGCGGGGAAGAGATCGGCGAGGCGGCGGCCGAGCGCCTGATCCCGGGTGATGCCGGTCAGGTGCTCGATCTGCGTATTCCAGCTCTCCACCCGGTCTTCCAAATCGGCGGCGAGGATGCCCACGTTGATCGATTCGACGATGTTCTCGCTGAATTCCTTGAGCCGCTCGTACTCTTCGACCTTGCGTTGCAGGGAGCGGTAGAGCGTTGCGTTCTCGATGGCGATGGCGACATACCCGGCGAGCGTGACCATCAGTTCCACGTCCACGCTGGAGAGATACTCGCCATCGGCGGTGCGGCTGAGCCCGATATAAGCGATGGTCCGGCCGCGCACGGTGCAGGGCAGGTAGTAGGTCAGGTCGAGATCCGCAATCGTCTTGCGCACGGTGGGAGGCCAAGCGCGGGAGACGGCGTCCAGTTGATGGCGCGTCCGTTCGAAGAAGAGGTAGGGCTCAGAGAGCTTCCAGTTGAGGAAGCTCAGGTCCAGTTCGCTTTCCGCCACGCCGGCCATGCGCGGGTTCGGCCCCATCGCCTTCTTAAGCTGAAATTGCGGCCCGTCGGCGCCTTCGGAGGCGATGAAGACGGCCAGGTGCTTGATCCCGATGGTTTGCAGCAGGCGCTCGCCGACGATATCGAGCGTGGTGTCGAGATCGGTCTCTGAACTCAGCTCGCGGGCAAATTCCACCAGAGTGCGGCGGTAATCGTAGCGATCGCGATAGAAATGCATGTCCAGTCGTTCCTGAATCCAGTTGCGGATGGGCTGAAACAGGAAGGCGGTGGTGAGCGCGACCGTCATCAGGCCGGTATTGCCGAGGTCCTTGAAGTTCTGTTTGACCAGGCCGGCGAGGGCGAAGACGATGGCGTAGAAAGAGGCCAGCACGCAGACCGTGGCCAGCGTGTAGGCGTAGCCGCGGCGGAAGATGATGTCCACGTCCATCAGGCGGTAGCGCACAATGGCGTAAGCGAGCGTGAGCGGGATCAGCACCACGCTGAGCACCGTCATCTTCATGTAGGAGTTGGGCACGACTCCCAGCACGTAAGGCAGCACGTAACAGGCGGCGAAGGGCAGAATTCCGAGGAAGGCGCCGTTGCGCAGCCACTTCAGCTGCTGGCGGACCATGGTGTCCTCAGTGCGTTTGTATTCGGCGCCGAGCACGAAGCCGCCGATCAGGTAGGGCAGGGTCCAGGCGACCATCCAGACGCGGTCCAGCATCCAGCGCAATTCGATCAGGGGGACGGAAATCCGCAGCGCGCCGGAACTGAACGCAGGGAACGCCACGAAGATCAGCGTGGCGGGCAGATAGAGCAGGATGGTGCGCTTGCGGCCGCGGAACCACGGGCGGGGTTCGGGGAAGGCCAGGCAGAAGTGCAGGAACAGGGTGGGCGCGAGCAATCCGGCCAGCAGGTTGCCGAAGTAAATCACCTTATCGAAGCTGTTGAACTGTCCGGTGTAATGGAAGCACAGTGAAACGAACGAAGCCAGGCAGAGGATATAGAAATGCTCCGCCTTGTGGGCGCTGCCGCGGCGGAAGTAAACGAACAGGCCGATGATCAGGTAAGCAGTACCAACCGCGCACTGGTAAATGAGCGCGCGGTCGAGCGGTTGCTCCCCCACCACCAGGGTTGAGGTGACTTCTACTCCGCGGCTCTCCAGGCGATACCGGGAGCGGCTCCAGGCGCCGATGCGGACCAGCACCTTGGCTACATCGGTGGCGCGTTCGATGCGGACGCCGTCGATATCCAGCAGGTGATCCCCCGCGCGTAGACCGGCGTTCTTGCCGGGACTGGCCGGTTTGACGTAGAGCGCCTCCACGCTGGAGGCGCGGTCCACCCACACGACGCCATCTTCGGGGAGTCGGAACTTGTTCTGCTGCTGGAAGTTAATAAACGCGGAGACGCCGGCTGCAAGCGTGAGAATCGTCAGAATTGCGGTAGAAAGCTGGAACTTGAGTTCCTGAAACATAGAGACCGCCCGAGCCGTTGAAGCAAGACCAAATCCTAGGTTCTCCGGAGCACGTTTGATGCCGCGCCAGATTTGAAATCCAGTAAATAGATTACCTTTATTATGTGCGACTTACAATTGCCTGCGAGCGCGGCCTCCGCATTTTGGGAGAAAGCCACTATGCGGAAGTGTATCCAGTTGCCCCTATATGGAGGTGGGAGCCCTGTCCGGCAACCGGTCTGGTTTTACTCCAGATCTTTAGTACGGCTGCGGCCCGGTACTTACCAGGCTCCCTGAAAAGCCAATGTCCGACGGGAAAGTCGGAGGTACTGATGAACACTTAGCCTTCAAAGTCATATGCATGAGAGGGGGGCTAGGACTGAGCGATTTCGCGCCTCCATGCTGTACACTATATGCTTAGTGAGTAGTGCTGCGTATTTTGCGAAGTCAGGAATCAGAGACCGATCTCAGGGTCCGGAACGCTCCGGTCCCGGTTGCTGCCGTTCGGGCAACTCCAGTTCGGGAAGTTCCAGTTCCGGAAGCTCCAGAGGTACATTCATGAAAAGGGCCATCCTCTCCATACTGCTTGTGGTGCTGCCCGTAGTGGCGGCACAGCAGGAACCCCCGAAGCCCAAGGTCGAAGACCCGCAAACACAGCCGAAACCCGCGACGGGGACGGCGCCGAAAGCGGCCGAGGCGCCGGCGGATATCGATCCGGCGAAACTGGCACAGCCGCGCGATCCGGAAATCGCTAAAGCGGCGAAACGGCTGCCGGTCAACGACGCACCGTACATTCTGGGCGCGGAAGATCAGATTCAGATTGTGGTCCTCAACGGACCGGAGTTCAGCGGTTCGCACATGATCCGCCCGGACGGCAAGATCACGATCAATCTGGTAGGGGAAGTGAAAGCATCCGGCCTGGCGCCCGAGGAATTGGGCGTGGTGTTGAAGGACCGGCTGAAGAAGTACATTGTGGATCCGGACGTGAACGTGCAGGTCATGGCGATCCGCAGCCGCAAGTTTTACATTCAGGGTGAGGTCAATAAACCCGGCGAATACCTGCTGGTGACGCCGATCCGCGTGCTGGAAGCGCTGGTGAACGCGGGCGGGTTCAAGGATTTCGCGAACAAGAAGAGCATCGTCATCATGACCCCCGATGGCGACCGCAAGAAATTCAACTACAACGACGTCATCAAGGGCAAACATATGGAGCAGAATATCTACCTGAATCCAGGGGATATCATTCTGGTCCACTAGGGCAAATGGACTCACGTATCCGGCGCCGGTTCGTGGCGGCGGCGATACAACAGGAACTGGAAAATGGCAGCACCACAAAATTTTGTCACCGTTTCCCGGCGTCCGCCGGATGTTGAAGACTATATCGACATGCTGCGCCGCTACCGGTCATGGCTGATCGGTCCGATGTTCGCGGGCCTCGTCGTCTCGGTAGTGGTGGCGTTTCTGTGGCCGGACACCTACGTGTCCACGGCGGTCATGAGAATCACGCCGCAGCAGATTTCCGACCGGCTCGTGCCGACCGTGGTCAACATGCAGATGCAGCAGCGCCTGCAGCAGATGCAGCAGGAGATTCTGAGCCGCGGCAGTTTGAACGAACTGATCCTGCGTCCCTCGCTGGATCTCTACCGCAAGGACCGCGCCCGCTATCCGATGGAAGATATCATCACGGATATGCGCAGCAAGGCGATCCGCATCCAGACCATTTCGACCAGCGGCGGTTCGGGCGGCATCGCTTCCGCCTTCACCATCTCTTTTTCGTATCCGGACCGTTTCAAGGCGCAGGCCGTGGTGCGCGAACTGGTCACCAAATTCACGGAACAGAACGTGCAGGTGCAGCGCAATCAGGCGAACCTGACCTCTCAGTTCCTGGGCGACGAATTGAAGGCTTCGAAAGACAAGATGGAGACCTTGGAACAGAAGCTGATGGCCTTCAAATCGCAGAACATGGGCCGCCTGCCGGAGCAGTTTCAAGCCAACGTGGCTCAGCTGAACACCTACCAGATGATGGTGTCGCAGGCCAATGAAGCCCTCAGCCGTTTGCAGCAGCAGAAGTTGCAGTTGGAAACGCAGCTCTCCAACAACAACATCAACATGAACTACTACAACTCGATCCTGGAAGATCAGGTGACGGTGGCGGGGAGCACGGTGCAGACCCGCAATGAGAAGATCAACCAGTTGAACCAGCGCATCATGACGCTGCAATCGGATATTGCGGCGATGACGGAACAACTCACCCCCAGCAATCCGGCGGTGCGGCGGGCTCAGGCCAGCCTCAACATTTACCAGAAGCAGTTGGCGGATGCGGAACGGGAAGACCTGGAGCGCCAGGCTGCGGCGCCTGCCACCGGGCCCACCGTCAAGCGCGTGCCCAATCAGCAGGCGGCCAAGGCGGTGCAGGACATCAACGCCTCCAACAACGTGGTGAAGACCGAAATTCAGAACCTCAACCTGCAGATGGATGAGAAGGTCAAACAGCGCGAGGAACTGAACCGGCAGATCGCGCAATACCAGTCGCGCGTGGAAGGCAGTCCGCAGCTGGAAGGCCAGTATGTCGAGTTATCGCGCGAATTGGCCATGGCCAAACAGTCCTACGAGGACCTGCACAAGCGCAGCGAAATCTCCGATACGGCGAAAGATCTGGAAGATCACAAGGCCGGTGAAAATCTGGAAGTGCTGGATTCGGCCAGCGATCCGCAGGCGCCGAGCGAACCCAACCGCCTGCAGATGGCGGCGATGGGGACCGGCATGGGCCTGATGCTGGGCGTGGTTCTGGCGGGCGCCAAGGAAATGAAGAACACGGCGCTGAAGAATCTGAAGGACGTGCGGGCCTATACGAATCTGCCCGTGCTGAGCAGCATTCCTCTGTTGGAAAACGCCTTGCTGGTGCGCCGGAAGCGGCGGTTGTTATGGCTGGCGTGGTCGAGCGCGATCATCTTTGGTTCGATTGCGATGAGCGCCGCGGCCTACTATTACTATTTCGGCCACGCGACCTAATCCGGAGGCGGCTGGAAGAAGTTGGAAGCGGCTGCGAGCGGAATCGAGTTGAGCCCTGCAGGGGAGAGATCATGAGTAGAGTACACGATGCGTTAAGGCGGGCGGAAATGGGGGGCATGATGCCCCAGGAAGAGCCGCCCGTACCCACTTCCGGCGAAGCCACGGCCCCGGTCAGCCCGGACCTGCGTCCGCCCGAGGTTCCGCCGGTGAGCGGCGCCGAATACCAGACACCTGCAATGGCTCAGGCGGCGGCTCCGTTACGGCTGAACATCCACCCGGCAATGCTCCAGGACGTGCAGATGGTGCCCTTCTCCCCGGCGCCGGAATCGCACCTGCTGGATCTGAACAACTCCCACGAAACTCCGGCTGAAGAGTTCCGCACCCTGCGCACCCGCCTCAACCACCTGCAGACTCTGCAGCCGCTGCATACGATCGTGGTGACCAGTCCCTCGCCCGCGGAAGGCAAGACCTTCTCGGCGGTGAACCTCGCGCTGGCGCAGTCCCATCTGGCGGAGAGTTCGGTGCTGCTGGGCGATTTCGATTTGCGCCGCCCGATTGTGCACAATCTGTTTCAGATCGACCGCTCGCCCGGGTTGAGCGATTTTCTGCTGGGCAAGTGCACCTTCGCGCAGGCGCTGCGCCGCGTGGAATCGATGAACCTGTACCTGCTGCCGGCGGGCAGCCCGGTGAAGAACCCACTGGAACTGCTGAATATGCGGCAGGCGAAACTCCTGTTTGAGGAACTGCCGCGGATCTTCAACTGGGCGGTCTTCGATACGCCGCCGCTGCTGTTTTCGGCGGACGCGAATCTGCTGGCCACGATGGCGGACGGAACGATTCTGGTGGTGAAGATCGGCTCCACCACCTTCGATAACGTGACCCGCGCGATGCAGTCGCTGTGCGAGAACAACGTGCTCGGCATCGTCGCCAACGGCGCCCGCGCTTCGGAACTCTACAGCAAGTACACCTACTACTACTCGAAGACCGAATAGACCGGCGATTGCGGGAGCAGGCGCTGGCTAGGCGCTGGCTAGGCGCTGCCGGGGCTTCAGACGCTTCCGGCAGTTGGTTTGCGAGATACCCAGATCCTCGCCGCCACGCCACGTTCCATGCGCAGGGTGCCGGCGGCTGTGCGCAATTGCAGATCCGCTCCGGCTGCCTCCACTACGACCGGGACGGACGGGCGGATGCCGGAGGCCTCGAGTTGTTCCAGCAGGTTCCGGTCGCGCTCGAAGACACTCACGACGACCACTACTTCACCGGGTTGTGCCTCCTCGAGCGGTGTGAGTCCCCGCTGGCGGCG
>CAIRBY010000271.1 GCA_903876865.1 uncultured Acidobacteriia bacterium | reverse complement strand
GTCCTACAACACAAGACAGGCCGGGAGGCCTGTCCTACTGGGCTCTCTTGCGGAGGATGGTGAGCGAATAGCCCATCAGGAGCGTGCCGAGCAGGATGCCGGCCCAAACCGAGAGGCTCGGGGTACCGACGGGACCGGAGATTCCGGGTGCGACGGTGATCGCGAGCGACGTGGAGGGGCTGCCTTCCAGGCTGAAGTAGGTGCTGGCGCCGGGCGTGAGGACCGGGGAGAAATTCACGGTGCCGGAGCCGCTGTTGGCGATGGTGAAGGTGGTCATCGGGCCGTAGTAATCGTAGGGATCGACGCCATTGTTCCCCGAACCCAAAGTTCCGGTGGAGGAGGTCCCGCCCGGGGCATTGGTCAGGCAGTAGGTGTTACCCACGAAAGAGTAGTTGCAGATGCCGTCGTTTTCCAGGCCGAAGATCGAGGAGCCGGAGAGGGTAATGCTGGGGACAGTCGAGCTACTGTTATTGACCACGCCAATCAGCATGTCGTCGCCGTTAGAGGAGAGATCATAGGGCGCCGCGTCCTTCAACACGACGGATGTCGAGCGGTCCGCATTGATCGTGATGACCACGTTGCAGCCGGTAGCCGAGCTATCCGGGTTGTGAGCGAAGCCAGTCGCGCCGCCATTGCCCGCGGGGCAAATGGAGCCTGCCCAGACGGTGCAGGTCCAGGTCAGGGTAAGTGCAAAGGTAGCGAGTAAGTGTTTCATGACTGTCTTTATCCTCCGAACGGAATCATCACTATAACACCGATAACTTACGGAACCGCATATCCCTGGCGGCGGTTCTGGTGGTAGAGAGAGGGGCAGGGCGAAGCATCGATGTGAAGTAGAAGAGAAGATCGAGGAAGCGGGGACAGGCCGGGAGGCCTGTCCTAGAACACAAGACAGGCCGGGAGGCCTGTCCTACTCTTGCTCCAACTGGGCGAGGCGGCGTTTGATTTCGGTGAGTTGCTTGCGGAATTCGGGGAGGCGAGCGAGGTTGGCGAGCTGCTCGAGGTGCTGGCGGAGGGGGCGGGCGGGGGTGCCCCAGACGGTTTCGCCGGAGCGCACGATTTTGGACGTGAGCACGCCGCAGCCGGAGCCGAGCACGGCGCGGGATTCGATGCGGGCCTTATCGCCGATGCCGACCTGGCCGCCGATGATGGCGTAATCTTCCACCACCACACCGCCCGAGAAGCCGGTCTGCGCGGCCACCACCACATGCTTGCCGATGCGGCAGTTGTGGCCGACGTGGACCATGTTGTCGAGCTTGGTGCCTTCGCCGATGGAGGTGACGCCGAGGGCGGCGCGATCGACGCAGGAGTTGGCGCCGATCTCGACGAAATCGCCGATTTCGACGCGGCCGACCTGAGGGAACTTGTTCCAGCGTCCGTCTTCCATGACATAGCCGAAGCCATCGGCGCCGATGACGCAGCCGGAGTGGAGGACGGCGCCGCGGCCGATATCGACATTGTCATAGATCGTGACGTTGGCGTGGAGGACGCAGCCTTCGGCGAGATTGACGCGCTTGCCGATGACGCAGCCGGCGCCGATGGACGCGGAGACGCCGATGCGGGTGCCATCGCCGATGACGGCCAGCGGGCCGATCGAGACGGTGGCGGCGAGTTGGACGTCTTTGCCGATGACGGCGGAGGGCGCGATGCCGGGCAGGATTTCGGCGGTGGGGTGAAAGCGGCTGAGGGCGCGGGCGAAGGCGGTGCGGGGTTCGGCGGCGCGGACGATGGTGCGGTCGGAGGGGCTGGGCCACTCCATGGGGACAATGAGGCAGCCGGCGGCGGAGGAGGCGGCCTGTAGGGCGGCCTTACGGTTGCCGACGAAGGCCACGTCGGCATCGCCGGCGGTATCGAGGGGAGCAACTCCGGCCAGTTCCTTTTCGCCATCGCCTTCGAAGGTGGCGCCGAGCCACTCGGCTAATTCGCGCACTCGCATGCCTTATGATGCCTCATCAGGCCTTGCCATGTCTTATGATGGCAGTTCCATGCCAATCGATTCATCGGCGGTGATCGCTCCTTCGGCGGTAGTGTCGGACGGGGCCAATATTGCGGGCGGGGTGCGCATCGGCGAGTTCTGCGTGGTGGAGCGGGACGTGACGATCGGGGCGGAGTGCGTGCTCGAACCGTATGTGATGGTGAAGCGGTGGACGACGCTGGGGGAGCGGAACGAAATTTCGGCGGGGGCGGTGCTGGGGACGGATCCGCTGGACCGCAATTTTCAGGGGGCGCGGAGCTACCTGCGGATCGGCAACGGGAATAAGATCCGCGAGCACTTCACGATTTCGCGGGGGACGCCGCCGGAATCGGCCACGGAGATCGGCGACGACAACTTCATCATGACGAGCGGGCACATCGCGCACAACTGCAAGCTGGGCAACCGGACGGTGATTGCGAGTTGCGTGCTGCTGGGCGGGTATGTGGAGGTGGAGGATCAGGCGTTTCTCTCGGGGGGTGTGCTGGTGCACCAGTTTTCCAAGGTGGGGCGGCTGGCCATGGTGAGCGGGAATACGAGGGTGAATCTGGATGCGCCGCCGTATTTCACGTACGCGGGGTTTGCGATTGCGCCGAAGGGCTTGAACCGGGTGGGGCTGAAGCGGGCGGGGCTGGACGCGGCGCAGACCGGCGCGCTCAAGCAGGCGTACCGGCTGCTCTACCGCTCGGGACTGAAATTGAGCGAGGCGCTGGAGCGGATCGAGGGGGAAGTGGCGACGGAGGAGACGCGGCACCTGGTGGAGTTCATCCGAGGGAGCAAGCGCGGGATTTGCAGGGAGTAGGGCAGGCGATTTCGGTTGCCAACTTTGCGGCGTGTGGAAAGGGCAAGCACGGAGAGTTGGCAGGGGGAACCGCCTGCCCTACCCTGCGGCTTCACGTGAGCGCGGGGCGTGCGGGGCGAGGTGGGACGCGGACTGGGGGTATGCTTTGGCGGCGGGGAGGAATCAGGCGGCGCCGCCGATGCGGGGGAGGTAGAGGGAGAAGCTGGTGCCGGCGCCGGGCTGGCTGGCTAGCTCGACCCAACCGCCGCTCTGCTTGACGATGCCATAGACGGTGGATAAGCCGAGTCCGGTGCCCTGGCCGACATCTTTGGTGGTGAAGAAGGGTTCGAAGGCTTGGCGGCGCGTGTCTTCATCCATGCCGTAGCCGGTATCGGTTACGCTGAGGCGCACGTAGGGGCGGACGGGGGCATTGGCGACGCCATCTTCGCAGACATCGACGTTGACGGCCCGGATTTCCAGGGTACCGCCGGAGGGCATGGCGTCGCGGGCGTTGACCACGAGATTGACCAGAACCTGATGTAACTGGTCGGGATCCGCGTGGACAACACCAAGGGTTGGATTGGGGAAGGTGGCGAGGAGGATGTTGGGGTCGAGCAGGGGCTGTAGCAACTGCTCGGCGGCCAGGATGGTGGCGTTGAGGTCGAGATCCCGCGGCTGAAACATCTGCTTGCGGCTGAAGGCGAGCAGTTGGCGGGTGAGGCTGGCGGCGCGCTCTCCGGATTTGGAGATGGACTGGACGTAGTTATGCAGCGGGTCGGGCGGTGGAATGGAGTTGAGGAGGAAGTGGCAGTAGCCGTTGATGACGGTGAGGAGGTTGTTGAACTCGTGGGCGATGCCGCCGGCGAGTTTGCCGATGCCTTCGAGTGTCTGCGTCTGGCGGAGGTGCTCTTCGATCTGAAGGCGCGCGGCTTCGGCGGCTTTGCGATCGGAGATGTTGCGCACGGAGGAGATGACGATGCGCGGCCCCTCGGTGCTGAGTTGGCGGGTGCGAATTTCCACGGGGAGGCGGGTCCCGTCCCGGGCGAGGAGTACGCCTTCCCGGAGCATGTGTTTTTCCCGGAGCAGGCGGTGGACCAGAGCGGGGACCTCCTGGAAGCTGCCGGGCTCGGCGATATCGACGATGCGCATGCGCAGGAACTCCTCGCGGGAGTAGCCGAATTCGCGGCAGGCGATCTCGTTGACGTCGAGGAAGGGGCTGGAGAGACCGTCGGGCTGGAGTTCGAAGACGAAGACGGCATCGGAGACGCTGTTGAAGAGGAAGCGATAGTGCTGCTCGGCTTCGGCGACGGCGCGATGGGCCTGTTCGAGGGCCTCGCGGGCGCGTTTGCGATCGGTGATATCGAGCGAGGAGGAGATGGCATGGGGCCTGCCATCGAGTTCCAGCACTTCCGCCGAGGTCAAGCCATCGCGCAGTTCCCCGTCTTTTCTGCGGAAGGTGTGCTCGTAATCCTTGAGGCGGCCGGTGCGGCGGAACTCCTTGAGGAGGGGGTGGGAGGCGGAGCGATCGCTCCAGAGCCCCAGGTCAAAAGGGGAGCGGCCGAGCACTTCCTCGCGGGAATAGCCGGTGCCGGTCTCGAAGGCCTCGTTGACTTCCACCAGGCGGGAGGACTCGCCGAGTTCGCAGAGGGTGATGATGGCGGGGCTGGCGTGGAAGGCGAAGGCGAATTTCTCTTCGGATTTCCGCAGCTGGTCCTGCGCGCGTTTGCGGCCGGTAATATCCGTGAAGGTGGCGACTACGCCGCTGGGGGAGCCATCACCACTCAGGATGAGGCGGGAGTTGATGGAGATCCAGGTGAGGCTGGCATCGGGTTTGTGCACGCCCATGATTACGTTGGTGAGCGGTTCTCCGGTGCGGAGGGTGACCATGGCGGGGTGGGTTTCGCCGGGGAAGGGAGACCCGTCTTCGTGGACAGCCCGCCAGCGCGGGTCCACCGAAGTGCGGCCGGCCATCTGATCCGCGGTGAGGCCCAGAATGCGCTCGGCGCTGGCGTTGCATTCTTCGATGCGGCCGGCCGTGTCCTGAATGACGACGCCTTCGGACATGGACGAGAATATGGCGTTGTACCGTTGCGATCCCGCTCGCAGGGCTACATTTTCCATATGGGTCCTAGCGCCACTTCAGGGTGAGTATCCTCGAAGACCTTATCGACATTGTAGCCGATCTTCCGCGGGCCACCGATCCGGTATGCTGAGAATTCAGGAGCGTAAAAACGATGGAAATTACCTGGCTTGGACACGGCACGTTTCACTTGCGCCTGGCTTCGGGGCAAGTGGTGATGATGGACCCGTGGACGGATGGCAATCCGGCCTTTCCGAAGGGTTTTGCGATCGAGCGGGTGGATGCGATCTGCATTTCGCACGGGCATTTCGACCACATCCACGACGCGGTACCGCTGGCGCTGCAGTTTTCGCCGGAGGTGGTGGCGATCTATGAGACGGCGGCGTGGCTGGAATCGAAGGGCGTGAAGAACACGCGGGCGATGAACAAGGGCGGTTCACAGAAGGTGGGTGAGCTGACGGTGACGATGACGCACGCGGTGCACAGCTGCGGGATTCTGGACGAGGGCAAGATCCTGTATGGCGGGGAGGCGGCGGGGTACGTGCTGCATCTGCCGGACGGGCGGGCGGCGTATTTCGCGGGCGATACGAACGTGTTCAGCGACATGGCGCTGATCGAGGAGCTGTACCATCCGCAACTGGCGTTTCTGCCGGTGGGCGACCTGTTCACGATGGGTCCGCGGGAAGCGGCGAAGGCGTGCCAACTGTTAAAGGCGGCGAAGGTGATCCCGATGCATTTGGGGACGTTCCCGGCGCTGACGGGCACGGCGGAGGCGCTGCGGGCGCAGTTGGGCGGCGTGGGGACGGAGGTTTGGGCGCTGGAGCCGGGCAAGACGGTGCGCTGGTAGGCGGGGCCGGGTTACGGGCGGCGGGCGGAGAGGGTAGAGAGGGCGCGGACGACCTCATCGACGGTGCCGACGGCGATGAAGCAGCGGTTGCTCCACTGGCCCGGCTGGACGTCTTTGGCGCGGAAGACGCAGTTCCACTTGACGGTGTTCCAGCCGGGGAGGCGCGGGTTGTTGAGGAACCGGAAGCGGCCGTAGGAGGCTTTGGGGTCGGGCGACCAGACGCCCATGGCGGAGGTGCGATCGGGGGTGGCGAGGATGACGGGGAGGGGCTGTTCGCCGGCAGCATGTTCATCACGACCGTCGGAGAGGGGCGCGAGTTTGCCGGTAGCGGGGTCGAAGGTGAATAAGGCGGTAAATTCCGGGGGCATGTAGGCGGTGGCGAACTCGTAGGTGGCGGAGCGGTGGGGGTTGGGGATGGTAAACGTAGCGGCGTACTCGATGGCGTTGGGGATGCCGGCGGCGCCGAGGGTGATGTGTTTCCGGATCTGGTAACCGCCGGTGAGGGTGGTGTTTTGGGCGGTGGTGAACTCGTGCCGTCCGCCGCAGCCTTGGGGATAGGGTTGGCCGGGGCGGAGCCAGAAGGCCATATCGGTGACGGTGGTGAGGCGGGAGCCGCGGGCTTGGGCGGAGAGCAGGCGGGAGGAGGTGGCGTCGCCGCGGTCATCGGGGTTGGAGCCGGCTTCGGTTGGGTTGTAGCATTCGCCGAGGCCATCGAAGGAGAGGGCGGATTGGAGTTCGCGGCCGTGGTCGAAGCTGTTGATAAATTCTACGCCTCGGAAGGTGAGGGAAGAGACGGCGCCGGCGGTGCGGTGGCTGGCGGTGAGGCGGAGGGGGGAGCCAAAAACGGCGCGAGTGATGGAATAATCCACGGTTTTGGCGTAGAGGGCGAGGTGGGCGAGGATAAGGACCGAAAGATACTGCCGCAATTGTCCACAATGTAACGCATTCATACAATTGATAAATAATTCCGATTGGATCTCGTCCAGTACATCAGGTACTGTGAGAGAGTACCAGGAAATCAAGGCCCAGTTGCCTCAAATTCCCCCCTAAATGAGGTGAAGCATGGCACGGATCCTTCTTTTCGGCCTCGAAGTCGGCGTGGCCGAAGAACTAAGTAACGCGTTGCGGCAGGTGGGTGAAGACTCCCAGACCGCGATGCCAACCCCTGAGACAATCGAACAAGGACAATTTGACCTGGTATTTGCGCCCGCAGGGCATCTGGCCAGCTTGCAGGAAGGCTGCCCGGGCGTTCCGGTGGTGGTGGTGAGCCGTGTGCCGGAGGTGAGCGCGTGGCTGGAAGCGCTGGAGAACGGGGCGGCGGATTATTGCGGCGCACCCTTCGAAGCGCGGCAGGTGCGGTGGCTGCTGCATTCGGCGATGAAGCAGGCGCAACTGACGCTGGCGCACCGGATGGCTGCGGCATAGGCGCGATTTTCTCTGTTCCCATCGATTCTTTCCATCAATATTGACGGCCGCGGATTGCTCCCCCGCGGCCTTTTTTTATGTAGCGGGAGGGGGAGGGCGGGAATCCCCCCGCCTGGGCAGCGAAATGCGCGCTCATCCTTTATAATGAGATTTTCTAATCTGAATCAATCCTTATTAGAGGAAGAGGAGCAATCATGGCTGCGAAGCGCATTGGGATCCTGACAGGCGGTGGCGACGTCCCCGGACTGAATTCGGTGATCAAGACAGTGGTATACCGTGGAGACGAAATCGGCTGCGAAGTGATCGGCATTCGCCGCGGATGGGAAGGGTTGACGCATGTCAACCTGCAGGATCCGGCGAGCCGGGCACGCTACGTGCTGCCGCTGAATCGGGAGAATACCCGAACGATCGACCGCACGGGCGGGACCTACCTGCACAGTTCGCGGACCAACCCCTCGAAGATGAAGAAGCTGCCCCCGGTGCTGGAAGGGCAGGAGTTCCCGAAGAACGAGTTCACGAAGAAGGGTGTGACCTCGAGCGTGTTCGACGTGAGCACGGCGCTGCTGAAGAACATCGAGACGCTGCAGCTGGATTACCTGGTGGCGATTGGCGGCGACGATACGTTGAGCTACGCGGCCGAACTGGACCGGCGCGGCTTCAGCGTGATCGCGGTGCCGAAGACGATGGACAACGATGTGCAGAACACGGAATACTGCATCGGGTTCTCGACGGCGATCACGCGGGCGATGGACGCGATTGAGCGGCAGCGGACGACGGTGGGTTCGCACGAGCGGGTGGGCCTGTTCCGCGTGTTTGGGCGCGACGCGGGCTACACGGCGCTGTATACGGCTTATGTGACATCGACGCGCTGCTGCATCCCGGAATATAAGGTCGACCTGCAGAAGCTGATCGAGTTGCTGGTGACGGACAAGAAGAACAATCCGAGCAACTACTCTCTGGCGATTCTGAGCGAGGGTGCGGAGTGGCAGGGCTACACGGTGAAGGAGTACGGTGAGGCGGACGCCTTCGGGCACCGCAAGAAGATGAGCGTGGCCGAGGATCTGAGCAACGAGATCAAGGCGGCGACGGGCGAAGAGACGATCGTGAGCGATCTGACCTACGATCTGCGCTCGGGCAGTGCGGATTTCGTGGACCGGATGGTGGCTTCGACGTTCGCGGGGATGGCGATTGACGCGATCGCGGCGGGCAAGAAGGGGCTGATGACGGCGATTTCGGGCGGCTGCTACGCGATGGTGGGGATCCCCGATCCGAAACTGGGACCGCGCAAGGTCGACGTGGCGAGCATGTACAACACGGAACGGTACCGGCCGACCTACGATACGAAGGCGGGCCTGCCGATCTTCCTGACGCGGGCATAAGTGAGACTGGTGGGGCGGACGGTCGGGTTGGTCGGCATCCGGGCAGGGTCGGGAGACGACAGACCACAAAAAACGATGGTCTGTCCTACTTTAAGGAAGGGGACAGACCACGAAAGACGATGGTCTGTCCTACTTTAAGGAAGGGGACAGACCACGAAAGACGATGGTCTG
>CAIRBY010000270.1 GCA_903876865.1 uncultured Acidobacteriia bacterium | reverse complement strand
TTCAGAATGCCGTTGGCGTCGATATCGAAGGTCACCTCGATCTGCGGCACGCCGCGCGGAGCCGGGGGAATGTTGCCGAGTTGGAACACGCCCAGCAGCCGGTTGTGCTGCGCCATGGCGCGTTCACCCTGGAACACTTTGATCTCCACCGACGGCTGGTTGTCGCTCGCCGTGGAGAAGACCTCGCTCTTGCGCGTCGGAATCGTCGTGTTGCGCTCGATCAGCTTGGTGAACACGCCGCCCATCGTCTCGATGCCCAGCGAAAGCGGGGTCACGTCCAACAGCAGCACGTCTTTCACTTCGCCGCCCAGAACGCCGCCCTGCACCGCCGCGCCGATCGCCACTACTTCGTCCGGGTTCACGCCCTTGTGCGGCTCTTTGTTGAAGAGTTCCCGAACCAGCGCCTGAATCCGCGGCATGCGCGTCTGCCCGCCCACCATCACCACTTCGTTGATCTGAGATGGGGTCACGCCCGCATCCGCCATCGCCTGTTTGCAGGGGCCGATCGAACGCTGCAGAATGTCTTCCACCATCTGTTCGAAGCGCGCCCGCGTCAGCTTCTGCTGCAAATGCTTCGGACCGCTCGCATCCGCCGTGACGAACGGCAGGTTGATCTCGGTTTCGAGCAGCGTCGAAAGCTCCATCTTGGCCTTCTCGGCAGCCTCTTTGAGGCGCTGCAAAGCCATCTGGTCCTTCGAGAGATCGATCCCGTTCTCTTTCTTGAACTCGCTCACGATCCAGTCGATGATGCGCTGGTCGATATTGTCGCCGCCCAGGTGCGTATCGCCGTTGGTGGACTTCACTTCCACCACGCCTTCGCCTACTTCCAGGATCGAGATGTCGAACGTGCCGCCGCCGAAATCGTACACCGCGATGGTTTCGTTCGTCTTCTTATCCAGCCCGTACGCCAGCGCCGCCGCCGTCGGTTCGTTGATGATGCGCATCACTTCCAGGCCCGCGATCTTGCCCGCGTCCTTGGTGGATTGGCGCTGCGCGTCGTTGAAGTAGGCCGGAACCGTGATCACTGCCTGCGTGACCTTCTCACCCAGATAGCTCTCGGCCGCTTCCTTCAACTTCGTCAGGATCATCGCCGAAATCTCCGGCGGAGAGTACTTCTTGCCCATGATGTCCACGCGGGCATCGTTGTTCTCCCCGCTCGCCACGTGGTACGGAACCATCTTCAGTTCTTCACTGACTTCGTCCGAGCGGCGCCCCATGAATCGCTTGATCGAAAAGATCGTGTTTTCCGGGTTCGTGATCGCCTGCCGCTTGGCTACCTGGCCCACCAGGCGCTCGCCGCTCTTGGTGAATGCCACTACGGACGGGGTCGTGCGATTGCCTTCCTGGTTCGCAATGACCGTCGGCTGTCCGGCTTCCATCACTGCTACGCACGAATTCGTCGTGCCCAAATCGATTCCAATAATTTTGCCCATGTCGCTTCCAATGCCTCCCTCGAGAATGGTGGTGTATTACGATGACCTGCCGCCCGAGGGGCGGCTTAGTACACACCCATTATCAAACTTTAGTGGAGTATTGTCAACCTTTAGTTGAGTGCGATACGCTCAACTATAGCAGCGGCTCCGCTCTCTCCCGCAAAATTGCGACCAGCCCCGGATGCCCATCCAAAGGCGCCGCCACGGAAATCGCCAAGTCTTTATGCTTATTAGAGATAGCGTCCACCAGCTTGGGCAGGTCCCGCTCCATGTGCATACCCAGGGTCAGGAAGTAGGGCAGGATGAGGATCCGCCCCGCCCCCTGTGCCACCACCAGATCCGCCGCCTCTTCCAGGCTGGGACGCCCCAATTCCAGGAAAGCGGCCTCCACAATCGGGTATCCCCCGGCGCGAGCGAGGGCGCCGGCTACCGAACGGACCGCCTCATTGGCGGATTCTACCCGGGAACCGTGGGCAAAGACTAGTAAGGCAGTGGTCACGCGTTATGGATGTACGCGCGCATGTGATGGATTTCTTCAGTTTTGCGCGCCAGCTCAAAATTCATCAGATCGCGCATCGAAAGAAAGGCCACTACCTGCTTCCCGCGTGTCACCGGGAGGTGGCGGCAGTTGTTCGCCTGCATCGATTCCATGGCGTCTTCCAGACTGGCGATCTCTTCAATTGTAGCGACGCCGGTGCTCATCACCGCCCGCACCGGAGTGGCATCCGGATCGCGGCGTTCCAGCACCACCCTTTTCATTAGGTCGCGCTCGCTGAACACCCCGCTCAATTCGTCCCCTCGGAAAACCAGGATGGCTCCCACATGAAGGTCCGCCATGATCCGCGCCACATCGGCCACGGTTTGCTGCTCTTCGACACGGAAAAGTTCGCGTTCCTGCACCAGATCCCGTACACGAGGCATACTCGGCCCCCCCTTTTGTTCAGACAGTCGGGAAAAAGACTGGTGGAAATATATCACAATCACCTGCCGTGCAACAGTTGATAATGATACGGAGAGCGGGTCAGAGTGACGAAGGATCTGCGGTTCGAGTGCCAGCCTGGATGTATTGAATGTTGCCGCCAGCAGGGCTTTGTCTACCTGACGCAGGCCGATCTGGAACGCGCCGCCACGTTCCTGGGCTTGAAGCCCGCTGCCTTCGAGCGGAAGTACGTCTACCGCACCCGCCACCGCATGCGCCTGCGCGTGCCGCGCCGTGCCAATTGCCACTTTCTGCACCAGGGCGGCTGCGGCATACACCCCGCCAAGCCCTCTCAATGCTACGCCTTTCCCTTCTGGCCGGAACTGCTCGGCAGCCGCCGCGCGTGGGCGAAAACCGCCCGCTACTGCCCCGGAATCGGCCAGGGTCCGCTGATCCAGATTGCCACCGCTACGGCACAGGCCGAAGAGATGCGTCAGGGGTTTCCCGAACAGTACCGCTAGGCACATGTAACTTTTGTCAGCCCCGCCAGCGTCCAAGTAAATGTCAGGAAGTGGCTCTTTCGAGCCCGTCACCAGCACCGTCCGCTGTCACGCAATATCCACAATCAGTAAAAAAAAGGGGATTCACTGTGAGATTTCTATTTTCAGCGGCACTCGCTGCCGGACTAGTCGCCGGTTCCGGTCTCGCCCAGGAACAGCAAGGTCGCCAGGGCCGTGGCGGCCCCGGCGGAATGCAGCGCCCCAGTGTCCTGTGGACCGCGCTCGATGCCGACCACGACGGCACTCTCTCCGCCGCCGAGCTCGCCGCTGCGCCCAAAGCCCTGCGTACACTCGACAAGAATCAGGACGGCAACTTGACCATGGACGAACTCCGCCCCGCCGGACGCGGTGGGGAAGGCCGCGGGGACGGTGGGGGACGCGGTGAGGGTGGTGAGCGTCGCGAGGGTGGCGAAGGCGCCCCCGTCGATAACACCGAAGAAACCGTCAAAACCCTGATGGCCTTCGACGCCAACGGCGATGGCAAACTGCAAAAGAGCGAACTCCCCGAACGTATGCAGGGCATCTTCGAACGCGGCGACACCAATCACGATGGCGTACTCACTGTGGAAGAAATCCGCACCATGGCCCGCGCCCAGGCCAGCCAGCAGCAGGCACGCAACGGCATGGGCGGCCGCGGAGGGGAAGGTCGCGGTGTCGAAGGTCGTGGTGGCGAAGGCCGCGGCAACCCCGCGCAGATGATGCGCATGATGGACCCCATCTTCGCCGCTCTCGATACCAATCAGGATGGC